>CAIZGA010000073.1 GCA_903932385.1 uncultured Acidobacteriota bacterium | reverse complement strand
TCAGCGAGTTTCGGACGAACTATCCATGACGAACTTTGACGCTTGGCGTAATCGGGAAAAAGCTCGCTAATTAGACCTTTGATCTGGCCTGCCTGCTCATCTCCCTCTGCCGCAGCAGCCAACTCTGCATCGAGCCTTTCCCGAACTTGTTTCAACTCGCCATCAGTGTGATAGCTGCCTCCTCGAATAATGCTTTCGCCACCTGTGAGCGCGACGCCATTTCGGGAAACGATGTCATATACAGTGGGCTTAAACCGTCGGAGCATTTCGAGCAGTGTGAGGTCAACAGCATCGACCTGCCGTCGCAAGGGAGCCGCGGCGACGCTGACATCATTAGCAAGTAAGCCAATGGCACGCAGGTTTCGGACCCAGTAAGCGACCCGGTTAGGCCAGATTTTGCCAAGGTCTTCGCGGTATTGCGTGATTTCAGCTTCATCTTTAAACCATTGGCGCGAGCGCAATGCGAATATAAGGCGCTCGATTCCGGCATTTTGCAGGGCTTGAGGATCAGCCTTCGGTATTTGCACCGATGACGGGAAGAATTTTTCAAAATACAGATTGGCGTCGTCATCATTCTCTTCGCAGACTGTTTGCGTGAGCTTCTTACGCTCTGCGGCGCAAACGAAGCTCACGTTCGGCAAAGAGGCAATTCCTCGCACCACCTTCAGTAGTGACAACAGCTCCGCTCTCTCCATCCGATCAAGCTCATCGAGCAATACCACGACCCGTTTCGGTAGACGAGAAAGCGCACTTTTGAGGTTTTCGATGTCGTCCTTCTGGGTATTCACCGGGAAAAGACGGAGGAATCCCTTTAGAGCGGGCACAGTCTCGGAGAGCGCATCCGCGATGCTACGGGCACTGCTTCGCAGACCAGGAACGATGTATTCCTTCTGACATTCGCTGGCGATATCGGAGAGAAGGTAGGAAGTCAATGTCTCTTGTGATCCAGGAAGCCAGGTGCTGAACGAGACAATGATCGCTTTTCCTGTGAGGTGTTCCCTGAGAAGGTTGAGAAGCGATGTTTTTCCTGAACCGAAGTCACCGAAGAGGGCAATTACAGGTGCCTTGGAGATGAGGAGTTTTATGGACAAAGAATCAACGAGCGCGGCTCGCCCCAATGTGTCTTCCGCCCAGGTTTCGATAGGGTCATCCGACTGCGTTGCCCTTGTCCCAACAGTACGTTTTGTTTCGATGGATACCTGAATATCTTTTTCAGTAAGCGTACGCAGACGATGGGCTCGGGCTCTTTCGTGATGAATGATGGCGACGGCTGTCGCAACGACGAGTGATACCAAGTAAGCGTAGAGCCGGGTCGTAAACGAGCCTAACGGCAACGCCAAAAACGTGAACGTCAACAGGGCGGAAAGGAAGCGAAGTCCGCTAGTGACGCCCGCCCACCATGACTTCAACCCGCGTTTTATCAGCGACGGGAGGCGAAGCGCAAGGATGAGCAGGGCTGTAGCGGCAATTGTCACGCCATAGGCTAGATAGGTTTTGGGGGCGTCAAAGTTTTTCGCTCGGTCAGCAAACTGATGGACTAAATACAGTGAAAAGTTGTGGTCTTGAAGGCACAGATGCAGGAGAGCTGCGCAGACGGCGCCAATGGATGCCCAAATGAATAGCGAAGGTAACTCCGATAGAAGGAACTGCCTGATGCGTAGGACGCTTCCGTCCCGAGTTTTGGCTTTCATACCGAGACACTCCTCACTGAACCAAAAACATACGCGAGAAACGGAAAAACCATTGTATTGCTCTGATGTTCATTGGGAAAGCGGGACACTCATCTGGACGATTGCAAGTGAGCTGCTTTACGAGTGAGCATCATGCCCATAATCAACTCATAGGTTTTGGTGCGACCGGTGCTCGCATGTCCCCAAAGCGCCTGAAATGAAAAAAGCCACCAGCAATGGTGGCTTTTTTCATTCAGGAGAGACAGTCACGCGACCAGTAATGCCAGTTCGCCGCTGTTGACCTTCATTGCGGCATCTTTCGACCGGACGCCTTTGAGGTACACCATCGTCGATTGGATGTCGCGGTGGCCGAGCCAGTTTTGCACGGTGCGGATGTCCACGCCGTCGCGCAGATGGTTCGTGGCGAAGGTGTGCCGGAACTTGTGCAGGAAAAAATTCATGCAGTATGGCCCCTCGGCGCATTTGTTGTTGTGCTCGGTCACGCACTGTCCGCAATTCAGGCCGGCGCGTTCTGCCACCCGCTTGACGACCATATCCATCTCGCTATCCGGGCGGCCCTTCGTATTGCCGAAGACAAGATCGTGCGGCCTTGCCTGTTTCCGTTCTTTCCTCTTGCGCAGACGTTCCATCAACCCCGCGGGCAGGGGCACGGTGCGCTCCTCCCAGTTCTTCGGCGTGAAGCCCCACTTCGTTTTCGCCGTCACACGCGCCAGATGATGCCGGAAGTCGAGGTCCAGATACGCGACATAACGGAGTTCCTGGTCGCGGAAGCCAGAGCCAAGGATAAATTTAAGCAGGTCGGCCTCGTCTTCCGTCGCTACGTTGAACATCGCTATCAGCTCTTCGGGTTCATAGATCGGGCGGATGGCATCGACATATTTGGGCCAGTCGCCCTTTTCCATCAGCCCCGAGCGTCCATGCTTCTTGAACAGTTGCAGCACGGTCACAACCTTGTCGTAGACAGTTCGAGCGCCCAGCCCAAGCTCATAGCAGTAGGTCATAAAGTCGAGCACGTCGTCTCGGGTCGCGTCCTCGACGTATTTCTTTTTGTAAGAGGCTCGGAGCACGGTGTCGAGCGTGTAGCGGTAGGTCAGATGCGTGCGAGGCTTGCGCTGCATCTTCACATACCGGAGATAGGCGTCGATTGCATCGCCGATTGTCGTCTTGGGCGCAACTTCCGGCTCCGGCTCGGGACCGGCAATGAGGCCGTCGCGGACGGCGCGCAGCTCGATGGCCTTGCGGCGGGCCTGGTCGATGGCCTCGTCTCTCGCGACAGCGGTACGATAGCGGCGTCCGTTTCGACCGCCAACCCGCCACTCGATGTAGTACGCGCCTTCGGGATGAACTTCGGTCTGGCCGTTGATGCGAACGCGGTCTTTGAGCCGTCCATTGGCTTCAGGAACGACGGAGGCAAAGCGCCAACCGTTGGCGGTCTTGATCTTCTTGATGAGGTTGACGCGGTCCGCGTAATCGGGAGCGTTGAGAAGAGCACCGAGGGGCTTGAGAGTCGGCATCGAAAGAGTCCTCCTCTAAGGACAACTCTATCAAAGCGTGGACACCATCGTGGACACCAAGGAGGTAAATTACTGATTCCAAAGGTAGCCGGTTAGAAGGCAGCGCTCTAACCAACTGAGCTACGTCCCCGGATTGCCCCTGCTGTGCTTCGCGGGTGTCGCCCGCATGCAGGAATCCGGCCTGCAGCGCGTCGGAGGGCTCCGCAACACTGCAACTTTACAAGAATATCGGCATCCGGGGCTCAGGTCAAATCGCCGCAATCATTTACAACCCTCCATCGCGGATTTACAACCCTCCACCACAAGTTTTTCAGCCCGCAACCCCACGCCCTGCACCCATCACGCGTGATGCAAATCACATCGCGCCATGTTCGGCGACAGATATAAACATCTGCAGGCGATTTTATGTCTACAATTACAGCGATGATCCCCTCTTTACGCAGCTTGTTCCATGACGACTCTGGCAGCACACGATCCCGCATCTACGGTATCTATGCCATCCTGCTCGTCTTCAATCTGGCTGCCTGGGGATGGGCCTTCATCGCCTTCCGTCACTATCCCGTGCTGCTTGGCACTGCGCTTCTGGCCTACAGCTTCGGCCTGCGCCACGCCGTGGATGCAGACCACATCGCCGCCATCGACAACGTCACCCGCAAGCTGATGCAGCAGGGCCGCCGCCCCGTCGCTGTCGGATTCATGTTCTCTCTTGGCCACTCCACCGTAGTGGTGCTCGGCTCGCTCTTCATCGCCATTGCCGCCGTCGCGTTACAGCAGCATCTTGAAGCCTTCCGTAGCATTGGCAGCTTCGTGGGTACGCTAGTCTCCACGCTATTCCTCTTCTCCATCGCCGCCGTCAACCTCATCATCCTCGTCTCCATCTTTCAGGCCTTTCAACGCGTGCGTCGCGGCGAACCCTACGTTGAAGAAGACTTCGACATCCTTCTCGGCAATCGCGGATTTCTCTCGCGCCTCTTCCGTCCGGTTTTTGACATGGTCCGCTGTAGCTGGCACATGTATCCGCTCGGCTTTCTCTTCGGCCTGGGTTTTGATACGGCCACAGAAATCGGCCTGCTCGGCATCTCTGCCGCTGCCGCATCGCGCGGACTTTCCATGTGGTCCATCCTGGTCTTCCCTGCGCTCTTCGCCGCCGGCATGTCGCTCATCGACACTACCGACAACATCCTGATGCTGGGCGCCTATGGCTGGGCCTATCTGAAGCCGGTGCGCAAGCTCTACTACAACCTCACCATCACCTTTGTCTCTGTGGTTGTCGCGGTGGTCGTTGGCGGCATTGAAGCGCTCGGCCTCGTCTCCGGCCACTTTCATCTACAGGGCATGCCGTGGGTTTGGATTGACCGGCTGAATGCAAACTACGGCATGGTGGGTTATGCCATCATCGCGCTCTTCGCACTCAGTTGGGTGATTTCCATCGCCATCTACAAGTGGCGCAATTATGACGAGCTGGAGTTGGACGCCTGAGCCAGCCGCGCCGCCGCCACTGCAGCCTGCCCGTAACTCAACCCACCATCGCCCGGACTCACCCGCACCGGCAGATGTACCTTCATCCCTGCATCACGCAGTTGCGCGGCCAGCATTCGGGTAAGTAAACGATTGTGAAAGACTCCGCCACTGAAACAAACATCGGTGATGCCGGTCTGCTCCCTCGCCGCCAACGCAGCCGTTGCAAATCCCGTTGCCACGCCAAGATGGAATCGCGTACTCATCTCCGCCGCATCCACGCCACGCCGCACATCGTCCAGCAACTCTCGCCAGAGCATTGCAGGATTTAAAATCATCGCGTCGCCGCCTGGTTCCAATTCCAAACTGTAGCCGCGTGTCGCGTCGGCATTGGCTGCGCCTTCCAGTTCAATCGCCGCCTGCGCTTCATAATCCACCGCACTGCGCCGCAGTATCAGCGCTGCCGCCGCATCAAACAACCGCCCGCAGCTGGAGGTCAGCGGCGAGTTGATTCCCTTGTCGGCCATCTGCGCCATCAGCCGCGCATCCTGCTCTTTCGCGTCCAACCGCGCCAGCAACTCCGCATCCAATGCCGCCTCTCCCAGAGCTTCACGCAGATGCGAAAACGCCATGCGCCACGGCTGCCGCACTGCCGCATCGGAGCCAGGCATTGGAACATATTTCAGGTGCGCAAATCGGCGATGCTCCGCGTAATCCGCAATCAAAACTTCGCCGCCCCAGATGCGACCGTCTTCGCCGTAACCGGTGCCATCGAGCGACAAGCCAATCACCGGCCCCTCCAGCGCATGCTCTGCCATGCAGCCGGCAATATGCGCGTGATGATGCTGCACAGCAATGCGCGGCAACTCCTGTGCCAGCGCCCACGCTGTCGAGGCATATCCCGGGTGCATGTCGTGAACAATATATTGCGGCTCAATCTGGAAGGTGTGCTTCAGATGTTCCAGCGCTTCGGCAAAAAAATCCAACGTTGCGACTGATTCAAGATCTCCCAGATGCTGACTCTGATAGGCATGTGTGCCGCTGGCCAGCGTGAAAACATTTTTCAGGTGACCGCCAACCGCCAGCAGCGGCGGCGCACTCATAGGCAACCGCACCGGCAGCGGCACATGCCCGCGTGAACGCCGCACAAACTGCGGCTCACCTTCCACCACTTCCATCACAGAATCATCGGCGCGCTGCAGTATCTCGCGGTCATGCACCAGGTACGCATCGGCAATCCCCTGCAACCGCTCCACCGCTTCTGCATTGCCAATCGCAATCGGCTCCTCGCTCAGGTTCGCGCTGGTCATCACCAGAGCGCGCAACGTGTCGCCGCTCAGCAGCAAATGATGCAGCGGAGCATACGGCAGAAAAATTCCCAGCCACGGCACGCCCG
>CAIZGA010000072.1 GCA_903932385.1 uncultured Acidobacteriota bacterium | reverse complement strand
CCCAGACCAATTGGATAGAAGAGCCATTCAAAAATCTGATGCGGAGAATTCGGAATGGAAAGGGGGTTCATGCGGATTAGCTTAGCAGGATGATTTACGACTCTCAAAGCAATATGTAGTTGAACTTGAAACGGGTTCTTCACGCCCTTCGCGTTGCATACCATCTTCAAAATAATTTTTATAGCTAATGCTTTCTCGATGTGTGGATGTCGGAAATAGTTGCGCTGCAACGAAAAAATATTTCCCACACAAATCGCGCAACACACAGCACCCATCAGTGTTTTCTCCTGCACTGGCCGCGAATTATTCTGCGGCCGCAAATTCAATCGAGGTGCGCATCATGAAAAAATTCGCTGCCGTACTTGCTTTGCTGGTCCCCGTTGCGCTTGCCGGATGCTCTCATCCGCAGCAGGTGTACTATGCCGCACCGCCCCCGCCGCCCGCCGCCGTCATCTCGCAATTCTCTCAGCAGGGATTTGACGACGGCTCCCGCGCCGCCGCCTGGGACATTCGCCATCACCGCGCCGCCGACCCAGACAGCCACAAGGAATTCCGCAGGCCGCACGTCCCCGCAGAATTCGTCGCCGAATATCGCCACGGCTTCAGCCGCGGTTACGACCAGACCTTCCACTACGAAACCGGCGCACGCCCCAACAACTACTAACGCAACGCAAACGAAAGCGGCCTGCAAAAAATATGCAGGCCGCTAAAATTTCTACGTAGGATTTACTTCTTCGCTGCGCGCACCATCTCCAGAAATAATTTCTGCACACGCGTGTCCGGAGAAATCTCCGGATGAAATGTAGCCGCCAGTATATTTCCCTGGCGCACCAGCACGGGGAAGCCGTCGCGCTCGGCCAGTACTTCCACCCCTTTGTCCACATGCGTTATTCGCGGCGCGCGGATGAACACCATCTCCAGCGGCCCGCCTTCCAGCTTGGTCTGCTGCATCAGAATGGTGGAATCAATCTGCCGCCCGTACGCGTTGCGCTCCACCGTCGCATCCAGCAATCCCAGACTCGCCTGCTCGGGATGCAGCACACGCTTCGCCAGCAGAATCACGCCGGCGCACGTCGCAAAACACGGAGTCGTCTTCAGAAACTTCTGCAGCGTCTCAAAAAATTCATCGCGCTCCAAAAACTTCAGCATCGTGGTGGACTCGCCACCCGGCATCGCCAGCCCGTCCAGTCCGTCCAGTTGCTCCGGTTTGCGAACCTCTACCGTCTTCGCTCCCGCTGCCTGAAGTGCCCGCGCATGCGCTTCATAGTCGCCCTGAATCGCCAGCACGCCAATCGTCAGTTGCTTCGTGTCCGTCATTTTCTTCCGTGAAATTAGTACGGCCTCAGTCTGTGCTGAAGCCGTAGTCGAAAATCAATGTTGTTGATGAAGTAAAAGTCCTACCAGCCGCGCGTCTGCAGTAGTTCTTTTTCTTCAATCGCGGCAATCGCCAGTCCCTTCATCGTTCCGGTAACTGACTCGCTTGCCTCGGCAAGGATCTTCGGATCGTTGAAGTGCGTGGTCGCAATCACAATCGCCTTCGCGCGGGAAACTGCTTCCGCGCGTTCCTTCGGATTGTGTTCCACGTCCAGCGGCGTTGCGCGTTCCTTCATAAAAATTCCCGAGCCGACAAATACTGACTCCGCGCCCAGCTGGCGCATCAGCGCCGCATCGGCCGGTGTGGCAATGCCGCCGGCAGAGAAGTTCGGCACCGGCAGCTTGCCGTTTTTCGCCACCCAGCTTACAAGCTCGTACGGCGCGCCGTGTTCCTTCGCCGCAGTGTAGAGTTCCTCTTCGCTCAGCACAGTCAGTTGGCGGATGTCTTTCACAATCTGCCGCATGTGTTTCACCGCATGCACCACGTCGCCGGTTCCGGCTTCGCCCTTGGTGCGGATCATCGCCGCGCCTTCTGCAATGCGCCGCAACGCTTCGCCGATGTTGCGTGCGCCGCACACAAACGGCGTCTTGAACTGGTGCTTGTCAATGTGATGCAGTTCGTCGGCCGGCGTCAGCACTTCGCTCTCGTCGATGTAGTCCACGCCCAGCGACTCCAGAATCTGTGCCTCGGCAAAGTGGCCGATGCGCGCCTTCGCCATCACCGGGATGGAGACCGCCGCAATAATTTCCTTGATGAGTTTCGGGTTCGCCATGCGGGCCACGCCGCCCTCGGCACGAATCATCGCCGGCACGCGCTCCAGCGCCATGACAGACACTGCGCCAGACTCTTCCGCAATGCGCGCCTGTTCCACGTTCATCACGTCCATGATGACGCCGCCCTTCAGCATCTCTGCCAGGCCCACTTTTACCCGAAGTCCGCTCTGCCCCAGGTTGATTGCGCTGTTACCGTTCGCTTCGCTCATTGCTGTACCCCTTCATTGCGCGTGCGCCAAACTATAGATTTTTAGAGTTGTTGGCTCGCTCTTGTGGCTGCGCCGTCACGTGCGCGGCGTGCTGAAGTTAATCGTAGCAGTTTTTTTCTTCTGCAACTGAAACGTGTAGTGCGTATGCCCTATTTGTCAGACAAGTGTTCAAGGACAACTTCGCCATTGGGAAACACTGCACGGATGTCCAAATGTCCGCCAAGTGCCTCCACATAGCTGCGTAACGTGCTCAGATACATGTCAGACCTCTGCTCCAATTTGGAAACTGCCCCCTGATTTACCTGTAGCACCTCGGCCAGCTTTACCTGGGTCAACTCCCGTGCTTTGCGAAGTTCGGCCAGCGGCAGCCGCGACAGCTCCAAATCCACCAGCGCCTTCACTCTTGCTTCACGCTCCGGTGCAAGCTGCCGACGAACATCTTTCCAACGATTTGACTTGGTTGTCATTAGGCTCAGCCCTCAATTTCCTTCAGGTGTTTTTTGTAAATCTTCTCTGCCAGTGGGATAAAGATTTCGTACCAGTCGGCCTTACCGGTTTTATCGCCGCCCAATATCAGGTAACCAACGCGCCTCGGGTCGAATACAAACAGGATGCGATAGGGCCTGCCTTCATGCTGCACGCGCAATTCCTTCAGGTTGGAAATTTGTGAACCCTTTAGGGTGTCCACATGCGGCCTGCCCAGCAATGGCCCTGCCTGTTCCAGCAGGTCGACGGAAAAGTTGACACTCTCAACTTCCTTCTCGTCCAGTTGTCGATACCAATCTAAGAATTCATCGCTGGTTTCGATCGCCCAATCTGAATTCTCCACAATCAATTATTCCTTTTATGGAATATTTTGAATAGGGATAAACCCTAATCTAAGCACTCCTTAACGCAAATATCAACACCTGGCAGACTTGAATAAACCTTAGAAACGTGTAGGTT
>CAIZGA010000071.1 GCA_903932385.1 uncultured Acidobacteriota bacterium | reverse complement strand
TGAGCGGGTAACCGTCGATGCCGACTTTGCGGCGGAAGGGGTAGGTGTCAATAAAAGTGACGTCGTACTGGAAGGAGTGGGTGATGGGAGAGGCGTGGTTGGTGTCGTTGGAGACGGCCTGCCAGTCTTCGCTGAAGTTGTAGCGATAGGCGTTGTCTGCATTTGCCTGCGCGGAGGCGATGCAGGCGTTGATTAATTTCGTGACGGCGGCGGGAGTGCGTGGGGAGTCCGCGGCGGCGATGGTGGACAGGAGGAGCAGTGCCAGAAAAAGGCAGAGTGCGGGGCGCGACTTCATGGGCATGCTCATAGGTCCGGGAGGAGTTTGAATCTGGAGGCAATTATATTGTGGCGCGGGGAGATGGGGGAAGCTTAACAGTGATGGCGGTGATGAAAGCTGATAAGAGCGTGACCACGGATTACACAGAGAACCGCGGATAAGAGTTCGTTGAGGATTTGAAGGTCAATGGGAGACAGAAAAAAGGCCGGAGGGAATCCGGCCTTTTTCTTGGCTGACAACTATGGTTGGATGAAAACGATGTTGCTTCGCGGTGGTTATTTTTTTGCGGTGGCGAAGCGGGTGTTGATGGCGTCCCAGTTGACTACGTTCCACCAGGCGGCGAGGTAGTCTGGGCGGCGGTTGTTGTACTTGAGGTAGTAGGCGTGTTCCCATACGTCGTTGCCGAGGATGGGGTAGAGGCCGGAGGTGAGGGGCGAGTCCTGATTGGGGGTGGAGGTGATTTTGAGTTTGCCGCCCTCAAAAACCGCCCAGGCCCAGCCGGAACCGAACTGCTTGACGCCGGCGTCATTGAAGGCCTTTTTGAAGTCGTCGAAGGAGCCGAAGTCCTTGATGATTTGTTCGCCGATGGCACCGGTGGGAGCGCCGCCAGCGCCTTCTTCAACGGGCTTCATGATGTTCCAGAAGAGGGTGTGGTTGGAGTGGCCGCCGCCGTTGTTGCGGACGGCACCGCGGATGTCCTCGGGAATGGTGGCGAGGTTGCGGACGAGGTCGTCGACGGAGTGGGAGCCGAGTTCGGGGTGCTTCTCGATGGCGGCGTTGAGGTTGTTGACGTAGGCCTGGTGGTGCTTGTCGTGGTGCAGGTGCATGGTGGCGACGTCAATGTGCGGCTCGAGAGCGGCGTAGTGGTAGGGGAGCGGTGCGAGTTCGTAGGCCATGTGTGTCTCCTTCGTGGGACTGAAAGTAGCTCGGGTTACATCATAACGGAGTTCGTGGGTATGGGGTGGGAAAGAGGAAACAGCGAAATGGAAGATGTATGCATCCAACATTAATAGATGCAGCTTAGAGATATATAGATACAGTGTTGCCGGGAATGGCAGATAAATATTTGTTGACTTGGGGTGGAGGCGGCTGGGAGGGCGGAATAGTTGGGTATGCTGGAGTGGCAGGCATAGGACATGAGCGGAAAAGAGACAGCTTACCGGTGGATCAAAGGACAGGGTGCGGCGTTTGGCGCGCCCGGGATGGCTCCGCGCTGGACATCGAGCCGCAAGGACGCGGTGGGCACGGCGTATGCGGCGAGCAGCCGCGTGTGGTTCACCATGTCGCACGGCATCCTGAATGAAATTTATTACCCGACGATTGACCGGCCGCAGGTGCGCGACATGGAATTCCTGTTCACCGACGGGGAGACGTTTTTCCATGAAGAGAAGCGGCATCTGCAGCATGAGTTTGAGTACATCGACAATGATGCGCTGGGCGTGAGGATGGTGGAGCGCGACCCGATGGGGCGGTATGCGCTGACCAAGGAAGTGGTGTGCGATCCGCATCACCCGATTGTGCTGCAGCGGATCAAAATCACCGGCGAAGAAGATGTGCTGCGGCGGATGAAGGTCTACGCGCTGATGGCGCCGCATATTGAAGTGGGCGGAGCGAACAACAACGGCCGCGGCGTGGAAGTGGCGGGCATGAATGCGCTGCTGTGCTGGATGCGGCAAATCTCGCTGGCGATGGGCGCGGACTGTGGATTTACGCGGGTGAGCTGCGGGTACGTTGGCATGAGCGACGGCTGGCAGGACCTGGCGAAGAACATGAAGATGGAGTGGGAGTTCGGCGAGGCGCTGGACGGCAACATTGCGGTGATGGGCGAGATCGATATCGAGCGGACGCGGGAGTTCACCGTGGCCATCAGTGTGGGGGAAGGACACCATGCGGCGTTGAGCGGGATGATGCAGTCGCTGGCGATGCCGTTTGAGGCGCACCGAAAAAGATTCATCGAGCAATGGCACCGCGCGGAAAGCCCCGAGCGGCTGGCGGCGAAGTCGACCGACGGCGGGAGATTGATGCGCATCAGCCACAATATTCTGCTGGCGCATGAGGACAAGACGTATGCGGGCGCGTTTATTGCGTCGGCGTCGATACCGTGGGGCCGGTCAAAGGGAGATGACGACCTGGGCGGATACCATCTCGTCTGGACGCGCGACATGGTGCATTCGGCAACGGCGTTGCTGGCGTGCGGACGCGTGGATACGGCACGAAGGGCGTTGGTGTATCTGGCGTGTACGCAGAAGCCGGATGGGGGATTCGCGCAGAATTTCTGGATTGACGGCACGCCGTACTGGACGGGGATCCAACTGGATGAAGTGGCGTTCCCGATTATTCTGGCGTGGCGGTTGTGGAAGCTGGGCGGGCTGGGAAATTTTGATGTGTTTCCGTTTGTGGAGCGGGCGGCGGCGTTTCTGGTGCGGTTTGCTCCGGTGACTCAACAGGAACGATGGGAAGAAAATGCCGGCTATTCGCCGTCAACATTGGCGGCGGTGATTTCCGGATTGCTGTGTGCGGCGGACATAGCGCGGGCGCATGAAGCTCCTGAGATGGCGGAGTTTCTGGAAGATTATGCGGACTGGCTGGAAGCCCACCTGGAAGAGTGGACGACGACCAGCGATGGCGTGTTGCTGGATGAAGTGAAGCGGCATTACATCCGCATACGGCCGCCGCAGTGTACCGACCCGTTTGTGAAGCCGGGGGATTGCGGCTACGACAAGGTGACGGTGAACAACCGCGGGCCAGGCGAGAAGACGGAGTTTGAGGCGCGGGAGATTGTGGACGGCGGATTTCTGGAGCTGGTGCGATACGGCGTGCGTCGCGCGGACAACCCGCTGATTGTGGACACGCTGAAGGTGATTGATTCAGTGCTGCGGATTGAAACGCAGTTCGGGCCCTGCTGGCGGCGGTACAACCATGACGGTTACGGACAGCGGAAAGACGGCGGGCCGTTTTTGACCTGGGGACAGGGACGGGCGTGGCCGCTGCTGACGGGCGAACGGGCGCATTACGAGATGGCGGCGGGTAAGGACATCACGCTGCTGATTAAGGCGATTGAGAGATTTAGTTCGATTGGCGGCATGTTGCCGGAACAGATCTGGGACCATGAAGACATGCCGGAAGAGGGACTGTTCTTTGGCGAGTCGGCGGGTTCTGCACAGCCGCTGGCGTGGGCCCATGCGGAGTACATCAAACTGCTGCGCAGTGCGGCGGATGGCTGCGTGTTTGACCGCGTGCAGATTGTGTACGACCGCTATTCGAAAGACGGTGTGGAACATAAGCGGAGGCCGGTGGAGATTTTCCAACTGGCGAGGCCGATTGCAGAGATGGGCGTGGGGCAAATTCTGCGGGTGCTGGACCAGAAGCGTTTCCGCGTGGTGTGGACGGCGGACAACTGGGTGACGACGCACGCGGTGGAAGCGAAGATGGCGGGCTATCCGGGGTTCTATGCGGATGTGCCGGCGAGCGGCGCGGCGGGTGGAAGCCTTGAGTTTTCAATGTACTGGCCGGAGGAGAACCGCTGGCTGGAGGGCAACAAAATCATTCGGGTGCTGGGATGATAGAGTTGCACACCGCCTATACTGTATGAACCACGAAATATTGGATATTTGAGGAACCATGAGCGACATCGATCAGCTTTCAATTAATACGATCCGTTTTCTTGCACTCGATACGGTGGAAAAGGCCAAAAGCGGACATCCGGGCGCGCCGCTGGGCTGCGCACCGATTGCGTATGTTCTCTTCAACAAGCTGATGAAGCATAATCCGGCGAACTCAAAGTGGTGGGACAGGGACCGGTTTGTGTTGTCGAATGGTCATGCGTCGGCGCTGCTGTATTCGGTACTACATTTGAGCGGATACAAGGTGACGATGGAGGATTTGGAAAGCTTCCGCCAGTGGCACTCGAAAACGCCGGGACACCCCGAGCGCGGCGACACCGACGGCGTGGAAGTGACGACCGGACCGCTGGGCCAGGGATTTGCGATGGCCGCGGGCATGGCGGTGGCGGAGCGGCATCTGGCGGCACGCTACAACCAGCCGGGGCTGGAGATTGTGGACCACTACACGTTTGCCTTGTGCGGCGACGGCGATCTGATGGAAGGCATCTCACATGAAGCGGCATCGCTGGCGGGAACGCTGGGGCTGGGCAAGCTGATTGTGTTGTACGACGATAATTTGATTTCGCTGGATGGACCGACAGAGCTGAGTTACACCGAAGACGTGAAGAAGCGGTTCGAGTCGTACCACTGGCAGGTGCTGCGCGTGGCCGACGGCAATGACATTGGCGCGATTGAAGCGGCGATTGCCGAAGCGAAAAAAGAGACGAACAAGCCGACGCTGATTGCAGTGCGGACGGTGATTGGATACGGCAGCCCGAAGGCGGGGACGAATAAAGTCCACGGCGAACCGATGGGGCCGGCGGACACGGCGAAGACGAAAGAGAACCTGGGCTGGCCGGCGGACAAATTTTTCTACGTGCCGGACGAAGCTGCGAAGCAGTGGGCGACGGTGGGCGAGCGCGGCAAGGCGGCGAACGCGAAGTGGGACGCGATGTGGCAACAATATAAATCTGCGCAGCCGGAGTTGGCGAAGGAATTGGAAACCGCACAGCTGGGAGAATTGGCGGCGGGATGGGAGCAGACGATTCCTGTCTTCCCGACAGAGAAGCCGGTGGCGACCCGCAATGCAGGCCAGCAGGTGATGAACGCGGTGGCCGCGAAGGTGCCGCAGTTGTTTGGCGGCGCGGCGGATTTGACGGCGAGCACGAAGACAATTTTCAAAGACAGCCCGAGTTTCCATGTGGACCCGGCGGGACGCAACGTGTTTTTCGGCGTGCGCGAGTTCGGCATGTGCGCGATGGTGAACGGCATGGCGGCGCATGGCGGATTGATTCCGTTTGGCTCGACGTTTTTTGTGTTCAGCGATTATTGCCGGCCGGCGATTCGGTTGGCGTCGCTGATGCATGTGCAGTCGCTGTTTGTGTTTACGCATGACTCGATTGGGTTGGGCGAGGACGGACCGACGCACCAGCCGGTGGAGCAGATCATGTCGCTGCGCGCGATTCCGGGACTGACGGATTTTCATCCTGCGGACGCGAATGAAACGGCGGCGGCGTGGAAGCTGGCGCTGGAAAGAAAGTCGCCGAGCTTTATGGCGTTATCCCGACAGGACCTGCCGGTGCTGGACGCGGCGAAATACAAAGTGGCCGAAGGCGTGAGCAAGGGCGGCTACGTGTTGGAAGCGGGCACGGATGTGGTGCTGGTGGCGTGCGGGTCGGAAGTGACGCTGGCGATGAAGTCGGCGGTGGAGTTGAAGGCCGCGGGCATCAGCGCACAGGTGGTGAGCCTGCCGAGCTGGAAGATTTTTGACGAGCAGACGGCGGAGTATCGCGAGAGTGTGTTGCCGAAGAAATTGCCGAAGCTGGCGATTGAAGCGGGCGCGACGCTGGGCTGGTGGAAGTATGCCGATGAAGTCATCGGGCTGGACCGCTTTGGCGCCTCGGCGCCGGGACCGGTGGCGATGGACAAGTTGGGATTCAACGTGGCGAATGTTGTGGAGCACGCGAAGAAATTAATCAAGAAGTAAAACGACTGGTGAAGAAATAAAGCGATGAAGATTGCGATTGCAGCCGACCACGCGGGATTTGCACTGAAGGAAGAAGTGCGCGAGCAGATCCGCGCGTTGGGGCACGAAGTGCTGGACCTGGGCGCGTATGACGACAAGCCATCAGATTATCCCGACTTTGCCGAAGCGGTGGGCAAGGCGTTGATGATGGGC
Organism: uncultured Acidobacteriota bacterium; assembly: GCA_903932385.1. Classification (GTDB taxonomy): domain Bacteria; phylum Acidobacteriota; class Terriglobia; order Terriglobales; family Acidobacteriaceae; genus CAIZGA01. The sequence goes on along the minus strand of CAIZGA010000071.1, from coordinate 605 downwards.
GAGGCGGAGCGCGGCGTGCTGATTTGCGGCAGCGGCGTGGGCGTGACGATTGCGGCGAACAAAATGCCGGGCGTGCGGGCGTCGATGTGCCACGATACGTATTCGGCACACCAGGGCGTGGAGCATGACGACATGAACGTGCTGGTGCTGGGCGCGAGAATCATCGGGCGCGCGGTGGCGGCGGAGTTGGTGGAAGCGTATCTGCACGCGAAGTTTTCTGCGACCGAAGAGCGGCTGGTGCGTCGGCTGAATAAAGTGCGCGCGATTGAATCCGAGTTCATGAAAACGTCGGGAAAGATTTAGGCCGAAGCGGACTGAGTCGTCGGGCGCGATAGCGCATCCAAAATACAGAGGCAAGAGAGGCGGACTATGTCGGCTACCAAGGAACGGGTGTGGTTTATCACGGGCGCGAGCACGGGCTTTGGCCGGTTGCTGGCGGAAGAAGCGCTGAAGGCCGGCAACAAAGTGGTGGCGACGGCACGCAATGTGAAACAGATTGCCGACCTGGAAGAACATCATCAACATAATGTGCTGGCGCTGGCGTTGGACGTGACCAAGCCGGAGGAGATTGCCGCGGCGGTGGAAGCGACGCTGGTGAAGTTCGG
>CAIZGA010000070.1 GCA_903932385.1 uncultured Acidobacteriota bacterium | reverse complement strand
GTAGATATGATTCGGAGTATCTATCGCGTTACTCCTATTATGTTGCATTGCTTAACTCTGTTAATGAACTGCACTATTTGCGGGACGATTGGAACTCTTACGGATCGCCAGCGCCATCACCACAGTCAATTGACACTGCAAGATTGATTCTTGAGATCCTTTGGGCAAGGAACTTAGTTCCCATAAAAGCATTGCCCTCTGCCGATGGTGGAGTAGCTTTGATATTTCGTCCCGATAACGATAATCGCGCTATTATCGAAATGCTCAATGAAAATGAAACTCACCTTCTCTTGTATGACCGTCAAGGAAACTCAAAAACGTTGGTTTGGGAAAATCTGGTCGAGGACAAAGACGGCATTATTAAGAGTCTGCAAGTTCACCTGCGCGGAGAACGGCTTGCCACTTCGTAAAAACGAGGTTGATACACAAATACCATTTTTGCCAAGTGAGCTTCTCTATCGGAGGGTGCGGCCAACCGATTTGGTCGACGGAGAAATCATTCCAACATCTCTAAATTCGATAAGTTATGGCAAAGAAGTCAAGGCCGCTCCTTCGGTCCTCCGTGGAAAATATGCGAAGCCGGAGGATGCGTTGCACAAGGATTGTGCAGAGCAAAAAGATGTATCTGATTTTCTCGTCTACTATTTGTTAGTTTCAGATTTACCTGATGAAGTCAGGTGTGACAGTGGTAGGTTGTTTAGCCTTTTCCCTTTTCATTTACCTGAACCAACCTGTGGTGCACACTCAGTGATTTCTTGTTGTATCAAAGGCGACATTTCAAAAACTTACGTAAAGCCAAGCTCAACGGCATTGAAAAATGATATCAGAGTAAAGCTTGCAAAAAAATTGCAGAAATGCAAAATCTCTTAGTTAGTGTTTCATCCGCCCATACATCCCAGCCTGAAAACTCCTCTGGTCCAGCCGAGGCAGCTTGCGCGCAATCTTCTCCGGCACCAACTCCGTATGTTTCACGTCGATAAGATGTTCCGCCACGAACCACACATCTTCCTCCGCGGTCATCCACTGCTGCTTGTCAAAGCGCGCCAGATTCACCGGCCGTGAAAACTTCCGCAGCGTTCGTTCGCCGCGCAGGTTGTAGTAGTTCTCAAAATAACTCAGCGCCAGCTCGCGCAGCGTACGGTACACCGGCGACCGAAATCGCAGCCCGGCAAAGTTCGACTTGGCAATGCTGCCCCACAAACCATTCTCGCGATACAGCGCCAGCACGTGGTCGTCATCATTCACCGCCTCCAAATCCATCACCAGCGGCGGATGCCCGTTCACGCGCAACGCCGCAGCCGCCAGCAACGCACCCTCCAGGCAATGCCCCTTGCGCTCCCGCAGCGCCCGCTCCGGAGAACGCGCCGTGTCGGCATAGCTGTACGGCAACGCATCCACAAATTTCTGGATCTGCATCGGCGTCTTCAACGCGCGCAGTGTGCGCAAACTCTTCGCCGACAAGCCGAAGCCTTCATCCCCGCTCAACTGATTTTTCACTTTCATCATCTCTCAACAACAAAGGCCGCGAGCATTCGCGGCCTTCATCGAATTTCAATTGCAATGCGTTACATGTTCGTGTGGCCGCCGCGCATCTCTTCATTGAATGCCGGCTTGGTGAACTCCAGCGCGCGCGCCAGGTTCTCCACAAACGTGTCCTTGTGCGCCAGCAGCGCCGGAGTCACCGCAGCAAATTCTCCGCCGTCGCTCAACTTCACCAGGCCCTCGGACTGCAGCGCAACCGCAGCCTTTTCCAAATCGGCGACTTCGCAGTTCAGATACTGTGCATCGCGCGGATCCGTAATCCAAACCGGCTCGCCGTTTCCAGTCACGCCAGAAAGCCAGTAGACCTTCGACAGCATAAAATCGTGGCGCTCTTCCATGTTGGTCTCGGTAAACAGAAAACGCTTTTGCCAACGGCTGTAGTAACGCGTCGTCACCGGAACCGGTTGGCGGTTGCCGGACTTCAGCATCTCCAGCTGTCCGCGGTCCAGCGTCTTGCGAATCGCGTTGTAGATAAAGCTTTCGGCAAACGGCTGCTCGGCCGCCGGAATAATTTCTGCAAAGGTCTGCGTCACACTCGCCGCCACCTTGGCGTGCAACTGGTGTTCGCCGGCGTCATCCAGATGCACTTCGCCGTGCACCACCAGCGTGTCCGCGCCGGAGGTCGAGTGGTGAAACGGCCACTCAAAATGCCCAAAGCGAATCGGCAATCCTGAAAGCGTCACCGAACCTTCCGGCACAGGATTCCGCAACCGCTTGGCCGCGTCCTGCAGATAGCGGGTCAGCTCTTCCAGCAGCGCCGGCTTGGTCACGTCAAAGTCCGTGCTCAGCTCCAGCGACTGTGTGCGTGCGCCGCTCTGGTCCAGCGCCGGCGCCAGCGTAAATCGCACCGTCGGTGTGCCGTTGTAATCAGTGGCAGCTTCGTTGCCCACAATCTTCAGCGCAGCCACGCGGGCTGCTGTGTCAATCTCTGCCGTCAGGTTGGTGTGTAGCTGTGTGCTCATTCTTGGTCCTTCATCTCTCTAAACAGGGCTTTGTTCTTCAACGCCAATTTTACCGGAGCGGGGGCCTGCTCCGCTTGGCGAATCTTGCAGAATCCTACAGATTGAATAGTTCGCGCAATCGCTTGGTCTGCGCCCGGCTCACGGGAATCTCGCTCTGCTTGCGGTCATTCATCCGCAGTTGGTAGCTCGATTTGAACCACGGCACCACCTCGCGGATGTGGTGGATGTTCACCACAAAGCTGCGATGCACACGCCAGAAGTCTTCCGGCGAAAGCTGCTCCATCAAATCATCCAGCGTGCGGCAGTTTGAGCAGCCTTCAGCGTTCTGCGTCACCACGCTGATGGCACCTTCTTCAATGGATGCGTAACAAATCTCGCGCTGGTCAATCAGCAGCAGCCGGTTCTGCGCCCGCAGCACCACCTTGCCCGCACCCAGCTTGCCTGGGTCCTTCGCGGCCGGCCGCTCTTCCAGCATCTTCAGCACGGCGGCCAGCTGCGGAGCATTCCCGCGGTCATCCTTCGCCACCTGCATTGCGGCCATCTGGTCGCTCAGCCGCCCGCGAACTTTTTCCAGCGTGCGTTGTACCCGCGTGCGGTCAAACGGCTTCAGCAGATAGTCGACAGCATTCACTTCAAACGCGCGCACTGCGTAGCGATCATATGCTGTGGCAAAAACAATCTGCGGCATTGTTTGCTGCGGTCGCTCGCGTTGTGCACCCAGCAGTTTTTTTATGACGGCAAATCCATCCATGCCCGGCATCTGCACGTCCATAAAGGCAAGATCAGGCCGCCGCGTGCGCACCAGATCAAAGGCCTCAATGCCGTTCGATGCTTTGCCCACAACTTCTACACCGCCGATTTTTTCCAGCAGGTATGCCAGCTCCTCACGGGCTAGCTCTTCATCGTCGGCGATGATGGCGGTCAGATTCATTTGTTCGGTGAAAGTCTAAGCGCGGAGACGGGCCGGCGTGTGGTCTTCGGCAAGGTCATGTCCGCATTGCGTGCAATAAATTTCTGTTGCGCGCACGCTGCGGTGGCACTGGCCGCAAATGGCTGCAAGCTGGTACCGGCACTGCGGGCAAAAATTAACGCTGGCTGGAACCTGACTGTGGCATCCCGGACACGCCATCTGCGCCGGCTGGCGAAGCAGGAAGTAAACCACCGCTCCAATGCCGCCCGGCAACAGCAGAACAATCAGCATCCACAAACGTCCGGACATATTGCGCCGCTTCACATCGCGGCTTACATAACCAATCAGCAGCGTGTAGCTGGCCAGTGCTGCGCCCCAGGTAAAGCTCATCAACAAACGGAAGGCCAGCACTTCATTGTGACGGTGCGGCATCATCACAAAAAACATGTACTGCACAGCAACAAACACCACCGCTGCCAGCGCGATGGACCAGGACGGCACCATCTGCAATTCGCTGTCGCTGCGTGCTGCGGAGTCATTGCTCTCGTGTTTGTTGAAAGGATCCATGCGTGCGTGACCCGTAGAAAAGTCTTTCGGTAGAATTTTTTTTGAAACAGATTGTTATCGTTTGCGGCCGCGCTGGAACCAGAGCATCACCAGCACGCCCATGGTCAGCGGCATAAACCACAGCGTCAGAATCAGCAACGGTGTGCTGTTTGCCGCAAAACTTTCCGCGCTGTCTTCAATCAGCACGTTCCATTGCTCCACCAGCGCCCAGGCGGAGTGGGCAATCATCATCACCATGGCCGAGCACACCAGCAGCGGCAGCCAAAGCGAACGCAACGAACGCTTCTGCATCTCGTTGCTGCGCACGCGCTCGCGCATCAGTCGCTGCGTGCGGCCCACTACCGTGTGGCTTGCACCAACGTCCATGTGGTGCATTGCATCGGCAATGTATTGTTCCTGCATCGAGTGCTGCTCCGGCATGGTGCGCTGCATTTTCATTTCGCAGCCTCCGTGCGCAGATTTGCGCTGAGCGAGGATGCATCCTGCTTGCGCTCACGCGGTGCAAGGGTCTCTTCAATGTGCGGCTTCAGCGCCGCCATGCCGCGATACAGCCGCGACTTCACCGTCGACAGCGGAGACCGAGTCACCTTGGCGATTTCTTCCAACGACATTTCTTCCTGAAAACGCAGAATCAAAACTTCGCGATAATTCGCTTCAAGATGCAGCAGCGCTTCCATGACGTGTGCGCTGGTCTCGCCGCTTTGAATCACATCCAGCGGAGTTGCGGCATTGCTCACCGCTTCAAACGGACGCTCTTCATCCGTGCTCTCGCTCATCTCATCCAGGCTGGCCATGGTGCGCTTGCGCGAAAGATCAATCACCAGATTGCGTGCGATGGTGAAGAGCCACGTATCAAAACGCGCCTTGCCGTTGTACTGCGAACCGCGCTGCAGAACACGCATCCACGTTTCCTGAAAAAGATCATCAGCCGTTTCGCGCTTGCCCGTCAGGAACAACAGGTAGCGCATCAACCGATGCTGATACGTCTCAATTAATTCGTTGAGAAGATTTTCATCGTTCCGCTTCAGGCCGGCTGCAATGGCCTCGCTCTCCGCGCGTATTTGCGAAGCTTGGGCCTCGGTGCGGTTTGCCAGTGAATGAGCGTGAACGGCAGTTGGCATCACATTCTCTATGACGTAATTCACCACAGGAAAGACGCGCACCCGTGTGTGGTTTTGCTGTGCAATATTCAGTATCCTCCCGAAGGTTGCCCTGCGCAAGAGCAGAGTACACTTGTAGATATGGAGCTTTTGTACGGTCTTCATCCGGTTGAAGAAGCGATCCGCTCGGGATCGCGGAAGCTGGAACATGTGCATGTGGCGCGGGAGCGGGCGGACCGGCGGCTGGAAGCGCTGCTGGAAGCCTGCCGGGCTGCCGGAGTGCGTGTATCTCTAACAAAACGCGATGAGTTAACCCGCTTGGCGAAGACCGATATGCACCAGGGCGTGGTGGCCATGGTGCGTGAGCGGCAGTTTCTGGCGGTGGAAGACCTGATTGCCACGCCGACGGAAAGTACTGTATTCAAAGATGGTTACCGCTTCTTTT
>CAIZGA010000069.1 GCA_903932385.1 uncultured Acidobacteriota bacterium | reverse complement strand
GCGTTTTTGCATGTCCACAGTGCAAGGAAACCATCAACGACACAATGACGCAGTGCCCGTATTGCTCTGCCGCAATTGACCCGGCGGCGGCAGAAGCTGCGGCAGATTTTATGAGCAAAGTCAGTGATGCCTGCAGCGAAGCCAGTTATCTGAAAATCATGGCTCGCTCGATTCCAGTGTCCTTGTTGATTTCATTTTTGCCATTTGTAAGCGGAGCCGCCAATTTGGCATTTTATGGGTTACTTGTAGCGGTCCCATTCATGGCGTATCGATGGAACCATCGGTTCGGGAAAATTCAAACGGATGATCCGGATTATGCGCAGGTGAAAGGACACGCAAAAGTCGCGATTCTTATTTGGGCGCCGTGCTTTCTTTTTGGATTGGTCTCTATATATGTGAACTTCTTTGTACATCACAAGCCAATTCAATAGCGGATTGATTCTTTGGCAGCGGCCAAGTGTATCCACTAACGGCTGGGGAAATATTTTTTCAGTTTGAGGATTTGTTTTTCTAGGCCATGCCATAGCAGTGTGGCGAGTGCGGTGGCTGCGGCAATGCGGATGGCGAAGACGGCGAGGTTGGTGGCGATTTGCACACTGTGGCTGCGGCCGGCGGCGAGTGCGTCGATGTGGCCGTCGATGCCGCCCATCCAAATGAACAACGGTATGTGGCAAAGGTAGAGGCCGTAGCTGATGCGGCCGTAGAAGGGCAGCGGGCCGCGGCGCAGCAGGGCAAAGAGCGGATTGCGCGCGCCGGTGGCGGTGATGGCGGTGAGAACGACGCCGGCAAAGCCGAGGCCGAGCGTTGTTCCGTAATAGACGGTGCCGACGGCGAAGAAATACGAGACAACAAAACCAATCAGTGTGGCGGCGATGCCGAGCGCAAGCCAAATGCGGCGCGGGGTGCGGAGCGAGAAGAGGCCGAGCGCGAGCAGGCTGCCGAAAGCGATGCTATCGAGATGCACGAGTGTGTTGAGCGGGGCGAGCGAGTTGCCGAGGTGAAGGCGCATCCACGGCATGGCGGCGAGTGTGGCGATGAGGATGACAGCCATCTGCCAGGGACGGCGAAGGAAGCGAACGATGGGTGCCCAGGCGAGGTAGTACTGCTCCTCAATGGCGAGCGACCAGGTGGGGACGAGGCTGCCGGTGAGCGGGATGTGAACGAGGTTCTGCAGAAAGAGAAGCTGTGTGGCGATGGCGAACCAGGAGTAGTGGTCGGCGGCGGCGCGGCTGAGCAGCCAACCGCTGGTGCCGTAGCAGAGCGCGAGCAGAAGGTAGTAGAGCGGCCAGATGCGCAGGGCGCGGCGCGCGTAGAAATTGCGGAAGTAATGTTGCGGTTGCCCACGCAGCAGGACGGACGTGATGAGGAAGCCGGAGAGAACGAAAAATAATTCCACGCCAGACCAGCCGAAGGCGGCGGGCGTGACCAGCCATGTTCCGGCGAGCCGCTGCGAGTTGTGAAAGAAAAGTACAGCGAGAATGGCGAGGCCGCGCAGGCCGTCGAGTTCCGGCAGATGTTCCGGTAGCCAGGCGGGACGGGTGAGGTTGGCTGCGGCGGTCTGCATCCTTATTTTGTCTGCCCGGATTTTTTGCGGCTGCGAATCTCTGCGACTTCCTGCATGCGCTGGGCGAGAAGTTTTTCGCGGCCTTCGCTGGTGGGGTGGTAGTAGCGGCGGCCGGCGAGCGATGCGGGCAGGCAGTCCATGTCTGCGACGCGGCCGTCTTCATCATGCGCGTACTGGTAGCCCTTGCCGTAGTCGAGTTGCTTCATCAGGCTGGTGGGCGCGTTGCGCAGATGCAGCGGCACCGGTTCGGCGCGGCGCGATTCAACATCCTGCAGCACTTCGCCGTAAGCGGTGTAGACGGCGTTGGATTTGGGCGAGAGCGCGAGATAGACGACGGCCTGCGCGATGGCGAGGTCGCCTTCGGGCGAGCCGAGAAAGTGCAGCGCCTCGCGTGCGGAGAGGCAGAGGTTGAGCGCTTCGGGCGCAGCGAGGCCGATATCTTCCACCGCCATGCGAACGACGCGGCGGGCGATGTACATCGGGTCCTCACCGGAGGCGAACATGCGGCCGAGCCAGTAGAGCGCGGCGTCAGCGTCAGAATTACGAACGGATTTGTGCAGCGCGGAGATGAGGTTGTAATGCTCCTCGCCGGATTTGTCGTAGAGCAGCACGCGATGCTGCAGCGCTTCAGCGGCGATTTCTTCGGTGAT
>CAIZGA010000068.1 GCA_903932385.1 uncultured Acidobacteriota bacterium | reverse complement strand
TGTAAACCGTGCTCAGCTAGCCGCTGAAGACGAGTGGAAGGATGTAGCCACCTTTGATTTTCGAGTGAAGAATCAGAACCGGCGGCCTTCGCCCATGGTGGAGTTTGCTTTGTGCCGCAACGTGCATATCAGCGGTGTGACGCTCAAGAATTCTTCGGGTTGGACGCTCTGCCCAGTAGCCTGCAACTCAGTCTTCATTGACGGAATTCTGATTCGCAACCCGGCCACGGGCGTGAATTGCGATGGCATCGACATCACCGCATCATCCAATGTGTTTGTGAGTAACTGCGACATCGTGACTGGCGATGACGCCATATGCCTGAAGAGCGAAAACCCATACGGCGATGTGCTGCCGACGAAAAACATCACTATCACCAATTGCACTCTCACCACCTCTTGCAACGGCTTCAAGATGGGTACCGCTACGTTCGGGGCGTTTGAGAATATCGTCTTCAGCAACTCAGTGATTTACAGCGCCCCAACTCCGATCAATGCACGGGTGATCGGCGGCCTTAGCATTGAAACCGTCGATGGCGGCAGTGTTGACGGTGTTGTAGTGTCGAACATCCGCATGCAGAACGTGCGAGCGCCCATCTTTGTGCGTCTCGGCGCGCGCCATAAGAAGGACGGCAGTTTCTTGCGAAACGTCCTGATTGAGGGCATAGATGCCACAGGCGCAACCGTGGCAAGCTCGATCACGGGCGTTCCCGGATTTCGCCCTTCCGACATCACCGTGAGTAACTGCCGCATTCGCACCGTGGAAGCAGGCCAGGCTGCATGGGCGCATCGCGAAATTCCCGAGGTCGTGGACAAGTATCCCGAATGCTGGATGATGGGTCGTCTTCCCGCTTACGGCTTTTATATTCGCCACGCAGATCGCGTACGCCTGCGAAACGTAGAATACATCACCGACAAACCTGACTATCGCCCGGCCATTGTTTGCGATGATGTGGACGATGCAATTCTTGCAGGCTTGGAACTCTCCGCGCCCAATGGTGGAGCGCCGCTGCTTGATTTGCATGACACCCGGCGCGCCCTCGTAAACGGGATTCGATCTCCGCTCGAAAGTCCGGTCTTTGCGCAAGTCAGCGGCGCTGCCTCAAAGGACATCACACTGTTAGGGAACTCTTTGAATATGGGCCAACAGACGGTGAGATTTGTTGGCGGTGCAACGGAGAACTCGACGAAGATCGATTGAGCGCTCTGGAGTTCCGCAAATAAATTCGTAACACCTAGTCACACAGGCGACGCAAGAGCACCGTTGGGCCTGCAGCCAAGGCATTCGAAGTCTCGCAGTACAGGCAGGGTATCGAACTCATCGCAAGGAAGAATTGGATCAGACGCGCATACTCCTCCCCCAGGGCTGCAATGGCGGCTGCGACAGTATTTTAATGCAGGTTTGGATAAGTTCTGTAGGTCTCAATCGTGGAAGTGATGGGAGTGCCCCGCACAAAGGATACTCTCAGCAGTACTTCAAAGTACGGGAGCTTTCCAGAGTGCGATGCCTTCAGCAGGTTGATAACTGGCTTTCGGATTCAAGAAAGTCTCCTGCTGCCTCGGTAGCTTAGGAGCCGCTGCCCGCAATCAGCAGAGCCTTGCCGTTGTGACTAGGAGTGGGCAGAAACGCCACCACACAGTATCCGACAGTGCCTTCAACGGGAGTGTAGGCTGCTTGTTAGCTTGCAGCGGGTGCTCGATTGATGATTGGAGCCAGAAGTGGGCCGTTCAGTTCTACGGTGAAGTTCAATGGACTGCCGACCAGCTAATTCTAGGGGTTTCCGATCAGGATGACATTATCGTTTTTGATGAGGCTGGGTAGATATTCGCGAGCGCTGTAGTAGTGGAGGTTTTTCGCCAGCGGATCGGCCAAGAGAATGCGTTGCGCCAGTCTTGATTCGCTGGAATTCACCAGTGTTTTTGCGGCAATCAAGCTCAGCGCGGCGCGCCCGTCAGGGCCCAAATTGCGGGCCTGAAGTTGGTTCAAATAACTGCGGGTT
>CAIZGA010000067.1 GCA_903932385.1 uncultured Acidobacteriota bacterium | reverse complement strand
GGCCGCGGTGGCGCACGGGACGATCCGCATGAGCAAGCGCGATACGACCCCGCAGCGGCTGGAGCAGGTGCATCGCACGCTGAAGGAACTGATTGAACTACATCAGCCGGATGGCGTGGCGATTGAAGAGGTTTTTTATTCGGTGAATGCCAAGTCCGCACTGAAGCTGGGACAGGTGCGCGGCGTGGCCTTGCTGGCGGCTGCCGGATGCGGGTTGAAGGTGGCAGAATATGCGCCGCTATCAATCAAGTCCGCCGTGGTGGGATACGGGCTGGCGAAGAAGGAACAGGTGCAGTTTATGGTGATGCGGCTGCTGGGGCTGACCGAGGCTCCGGAGACGATGGACGCATCCGACGCGCTGGCGATTGCCATCTGCCATATTCACACGCTGCAGACCGAACTACGGCAGGAGCAGGGCAGCGAAGTTTCAAAAAGATAGCACAACATATTGGGCGCAAAAGGCGTCCAACAAGTTAGCAGTATTTGTTGCAGGCGTGGTTGCAGATGGAGGAACGATGCAAGTCAATCAGGATTTGAAAATGAATTTCAGCGACCACAGAGCGGTCCATCGCGTGGAGTGGTTGACGCGTCTGGCATGGGTTCGCTTTGCCGCGCTGGCCTTGCTGATGGTTTTTCTATTGGCCCAAGCGCTGCATGCTCAAGACGACAGCCCAAAGCGGCTGGTCCGGCTGACCGATGTGGAAGGCTCGGTGCAGGTGGTATCGGCAGACAATACGGACTTCCCGCAGGCGCTGCAGAATATGCCGCTGCTGGAAGGCATGAAGGTTTTGACCGGCAATGATGGTCGTGCCGAGATTGAGTTTGAAGACGGCAGCACAGTTCGCGTGGCGCCCAACAGCGGCATCTCGCTGGACCAGTTGAGCATGGATGGCAATGGCTATCAAACGCAGCTGTCAATTTCAGGCGGGCTGGTGTATCTGGAGTTGCGGTCGACCGAGCAGTACAGCTATCACGTGACCTATAGCGACGGCGTCTTCAGTCCGGTGGAGAATTCCACGGTCCGAGTGAACATGGATACGCAACCGGCAGAGCTGGCAGTACTTGCGGGGCAAGTATCGTTGCAGCGCGGCAGTGGCGATGCGGTGCAGGTGCTGGCGAATGAAAGTTTGAAGGCTGATGCGGAGAATCCTGCGCGGTATTTTCTGACGCAGAGTGTAGCTGCGGATTCATGGGACGACTGGAATGCCGATCGCGATCAATTGGCGAGTCAGGAAGCGTCGCAACAGACCACGGCACGGAATGATTTTGCAGGCGACAACGGCTATGGCTGGTCGGACCTGGATACATACGGCAACTGGTATCCAGTGCCGGGATACGGCATGATGTGGCAGCCGTTGGGTTACACGGCGGGCTTTGATCCCTATGGATCGGGCTATTGGATGGATTATCCGGGCTATGGGTATCGGTGGATATCGGCATATCCATGGGGCTGGACGCCGTACTACTGCGGCAATTGGGATTACGTGATGGGCTTCGGCTGGGGGTGGATGCCGATTGGCGGATGCAGGGGATATCGCTTCGGCTTTGGTTGGGGACCGGCGTTCTTTGGTGGCAGCTCATTCAATATCGCACTCTCACCGGTTGGCTACCGATTCCCGATACGGCCGGGCCCACCGACGCATGGTCCGCACCCTGTACTTGCGGTTGGCGGCGGTGCAGTGCATGAGTTCCCAAAGCATCTGAGCAATGGATTTGTGGTACAGGGCGGTACAAACAATATCGCTGCTGGTGCAGTGACTTTCCACGGCAATAGTTTGCGACCGCTGCAACCGGTAACGAGTGGGCAGAGCAGTCTGTTGGCACGCGATGCGCCGGTGAATGCAGAAACGCATACGCAGATATTGGGACGCCAAACGATTGTGAACAATTCGCAAGGCGTAACGCCGAACAACAGGCAGAACAATGTGCCGAGGAATGTTCCGGGACCAGCGCCGCGGAACAATTCGAATCAAGGCAGAAACGGTGGCAATGCACCGGCACCGCATTATTCACCTCCACCCGCATCCTCTCGGCCTAGCTATTCCGGCGGGGGCGGTGCTTCACACAGCAGCGGTGGTGGCGCATCACACAGCAGTGGCGGAGGCGGCAGGCACTAGATTCAACGCATCAGATAAAAAGATGGTCGGCATCCTAATGCTTCTCGGCAGCGAGTGCATGAAAGATGTCGGCCATTTCTTTTAAGCCGAGGGATTCTGCGCGGGCAGACATGTCTGTGCCGGTGGCGGCGAGTGAGTCGAGTACCGCTTGAGTGTAGCCGGCGGAGCGTAGATTGTTGCGCAGGGTCTTTCGTTTTTGCGAGAAGCAGGCGCGGAGAAACTGCTGGAATTGCTTGGCGGATCCAACATCGGCGAGACCCAGTTCAACAAAGCGCGGAGCAAAGTGCATGCGGATGACGCTGGAGTGCACTTCTGGCGGCGGAGAAAATGCGCTGGGCGGAAGCGTGAAGAGCAGGTCCACACTAGCGTATAGCTGTGTGGTGGCGGAGAGCAGGCCGTAGTCGCTTGTGCCCGGAGCGGCGGAGAGGCGTTCGGCAACTTCACGCTGCACCATTAGCACGGCGCGATGCAGCAACGTGTGCGCGTCGAGCAGTTTGAAGAGAATGTCTGAAGTGATGTAGTACGGCAGGTTGCCGCTGACGCTGGCGGATTCTGCGGGAGCAATAAGCGACGCAAAATCTGCGGAGAGCACATCGGCTTCAAGAATGGTGACTTGCGGCTGCGAAATAAAGTGCGCGCGATTTTCCAGTGCCAGGTTGGGGTCCACCTCCAACGCGATGAGCCGACCGCAGCGCGGAGCCAACAGGGAAGTAAGTGCGCCGTGACCGGGGCCGATTTCGATGACCGTAGATTGGCTGACATCGCCAAGCGCATCGACAATGGCGCGGCAGGCCGCATCATCCACCAGAAAATTCTGGCCGAGTCGTGACTTCTGCGGCTTCGAGTTGCGCTTGCTGGACATACTTCTAGAAGTGTATTCGCTTGTTGGCGCAATGCATGGCGGGCTGTGATTTTGCTGCAGTGACTGCGATATAGTGAGACACGATTTGCGGAGGGGATTTGCATGCGGCATCCGGAATGTTTGATAACGCGACGCGAAGCGATGATTGGTATCGGCGCGAGTGCAATGTTGGCGGCGGTGAGCCCACGCGGTATTGCACAGACTTATCAGCAGGCTGATGCCAGTTGGCTGGCGGCGAGCCGCTTCGGAATTTCATCGCACTGGACGGCGCAATCCAAACCGGTGGGCATGGATGACTGGCTACCCTTTGCAGAAACAGTCGCGCGGTTTGATGTGGAGAAATACGTTAGCGAGATTGCCGATACAGGCGCGCAGTACATCATCTTTACTTCGGCACACGCGTTGCAGATGCTGCCCGCACCCTGCGATGTGATTGAACGCATCCTGCCGGGGCGAACTTCAAAGCGCGATTTGATTGGCGAGATTGCCGACGCCTGCCACAAACGCGGGATGCATTTTATCCAGTACTACAACCACTCCTGCAATGCAGGTGATGATCCGGAGTGGGAATATGCGGTCGGCTACCATGAACGCGACAAGAGAAAGCTGACGAAAAACCTTTGCGAGATTGTGAGCGAGATGGGCTCGCGCTACGGCAAGCGCGTGGATGCGTGGTGGTTCGACAGCTGCTACGCGCTAGATAACCGCGGGCTCTATAGCAATGTGTCGACCGACATGCATGGGTTTCAATTTCCGTGGGAAGAGTTTGTGGATGCGGCGAAGGCTGGATATTCCGGACGGCTGGTCACACTGAATTCCGGTGTGATGCTGCACTACCTTTATTCGACGCATCAGGATTATGAGGCCGGCGAAGCGAACCAGATGATTGCCGTGCCGGAATCTCAGTTCACGCGCGAGCATCTGCAAGGGCATCGCTGGGCGTGTCTGGACTATGCAGGCTGGGTGCATAATCGTGTGAACACGCCACTGGCCAAGCCGCGATACACTCGCGCACAGGTGGCGGATTATGTGCGCGACTGCAATCAGGTGAAAGTTGCGGTGACCTTCAACGTGGATATTGACCGCAATGCGACGTTGAGCCCGGAGTCGCTGGCGCTGCTGAAAAAAGTGCATAGCGACCTGGCATAATTGCGCGAGTGGCGCGGGGGCATGGCGTGGCGTTACACTGGCGCTTCGCCCACTGGCGAATGAGAGTGGACTGAGTGCATATCGTATTTGCTGCATCGGAGTGTGTTCCATTTGCGAAAACCGGCGGACTGGCCGATGTTGTAGGTGCGTTACCACAGGCGCTGGCGGCGCAAGGCCATACGGTAAGCGTCTACCTGCCGTACTACCGGCACATGATTGAAGCGCAGAAGGCGATAGGCGCGCCGGAGACAGAGGCCGAAGTTCTCATCCCCAGCCTGACGATACCGTTTGATTATTACAACCGCTTCGTTCGCATACTGGATGGCGGAGCAGAGCCTGTCGGCGATGGCGTTGTGGAATATTATTTTGTCGATTGCCCGGAGATGTTTGACCGATTGGCACTCTACGGCGAAGGCGGCGCGGATTATGTCGACAACTACGAACGCTTTGCGCTGTATTCGCGAGCAGTGATTGAAGCTGCCAAACAACTGGGCGTGCCGGATGTTTTTCACGCGCATGACTGGCAGGCGGCGATGGTCGCCGTATATATG
>CAIZGA010000066.1 GCA_903932385.1 uncultured Acidobacteriota bacterium | reverse complement strand
CTCCCGCATGCCCATCGCTTCCAGCTTCTTCACAATGCGTCCCACGTTGGCATCGATGGCGGTCACTAACGCCGAATATCCAAGCATCGACTCGCGTTTGCCATACACGCTGACCAGTTCGCGATTCTCCGTAGGGCTCATCGGCATTCGCGGGAAGCAGCTGAATTCGCTGTTCGCATACGGCGCACGATATTCTTCAGGTTGATAGTCGTACGGTGTATGTGGTGCATAAAAATTTACTGCCAAATAAAACGGCTGTTTCGCATCACGCTGCTTCTCCAGAAACTCCAACGCAAAATCGCCAACGCGATCTTCTCGGAATCCTTTCGTCGGTACCTTCATACCGTTGCGTATAAAAGTCGCATCGCGATAGCTGCCGCCTCCACCAGGCATGGTGCTCCAGTCTGTAAATCCGCACTGCGCGACTTCATCCTGTCCCATGTGCCACTTGCCACACATCCCCAGCGTGTAGCCGTGTTGTGCCAGCAATTCCGTGTACGTCAGATGTCCCTTCAGCCATTGCCTCGACGTCGGCCCGGTTGAATCTTCCGGCAATAAATAATCCTGTACGCCATGCGATGAGGGAAGCAGGCCGGTGAGATACGTCATGCGACTCGGCGAGCAGACCGGTGTGCACGTGCGCGCATTGGTGAAGACCGCGCCGCCCTCAGCCAGTGCATCCAGATTTGGAGTGTGAATATCTCGGCAGCCGTAAGGCCCCAGCGCCCACGAGCCATGATCGTCCGCCATGATGACAACAATGTTCGGCCGCTTGTCGCGCACTGGTTCGGCAACCACTGGGCGCGAAGCTGCATATGCACCGGCCATGCCCAGAAAACTTCTGCGGCTTACGCTCATAGAAAATCATTCTAACCGTATTGCAGTTGAGTGCGTCGCCATCGCCTCGGTATAATCCCCGCGTTGATTGAAAGCGAGTGTCATCGTATGAAGCGTCTTACATTTTTGCTAATTCTGGCCATATTTTCCCCACTTGCAGCGCGTCCGCAAGCCGGTGGTTGGATGCCCGATCTGACCGAGCAGCAAACCTACACGTTACTGCATGCCTCCAGTCGCGATGCCACCGGCGCCAATGCAGACTATCGTGCGATGACTCCCGGCCAGACGCTAACGCTGCTGGATGCCGACGGCCCCGGTCGCATTTCGCACATGTGGTTTACCATCAGCGATGGCGAGCCGTACCACCTCAAGCGGATTGTGCTGCGTATTTATTGGGACAATGAAACTTCTCCGAGCGTTGAAGCGCCCATCGGAGATTTCTTCGGCCTGGGCCTCGGCATCTATCACTCGTGGCAGTCGGAATTGCTTTCAGTGGGCAACGCCAATTCTCTCAACTGTTTTTTTCCCATGCCTTACCAGCACCACGCAAGAATCACCATCACGAATGAAGGCAAACTTGCCATCAGTGCGCTTTACTACAACATTGATTACCGCAAAGACTCGCACCCGCTTCCGCCGCACACGCTGTATTTTCATGCGCAGTATCGTCAGGCACAGCCGAACCATGGCTGGACCAACCAGTGGTATGAAAACGGCGATCCCAATGTGAACTTCAAGCGCAATCCCGACGGTAAAGATAATTACGTTTGGATGGAGACGACCGGATCCGGCCAGTATGTCGGCGTCACCATGTCTGTGTTGCAAAATCAGGACGGCTGGTGGGGCGAGGGCAACGATATGTTCTTTATCGACGGTGCCACAACGCCAAGCTATGTCGGAACCGGAACAGAAGATTATTTTCTAGGGGCTTGGGATTTCGGCGGTACGCCATTTTCATACCCGCTCTACGGCGCGCCGATTGTGGAGAGGGAATTGGCCGGTGCGCGGCAAAGCGTTTATCGCTTTCATCTCGATTCGCCGATTCCATTTACAAAATCATTCAAAGCCACCATCGAGCACGGGAACGCAAATCATCGCTCCGATAATTTCTACTCGGTTGCATACTGGTATCAGACGGAACCGCACCAGCCGTTTCCGCCGCTTCCGCCGGTGGATGATCGCATCCCTGTGCTGCAAATTGTAGGCGGCCCGGGCAATGCCAGCCCAACGCAGCCGACCACTAGCCTTACGCCGCGCTGATGCAATTTGATTATGATGAACATCAATGTCTCTTTGCATCACACAAGATCGCCAGAAGGGAAATCTATGCGTCGCATCCTGCCAATACTTTTCGGAGCCGTGCTCTTGATGTCCATCACCGTTGCCTCCGCACAGGTCAAAGGTCTCTTCGCGCAGCCGGATGCGCCGCAGACGCATCTCACCAATGGCGTCTTGAACGTCACGCTTTACCTGCCAGAAGTTAATAAAGGTTTTTATCGCGGTACACGTTTTGATTGGGCCGGCGTCATCGGTCATCTCGATTACGCAGGACACAACTATTACGGCCCGTGGTTTACCAAGACCGATCCTGATGTTTTTGATTTTGTTTATCGCGACAACGACATTGTTGCCAGCCCATGCAGTGCAGCCGTCGGTCCTGTAGAAGAGTTTTTCACTCGCAACAAAGCGCTGGGTTTCGATGAAGCCGCACCGGGCGGAACATTCATCAAGATAGGCGTCGGTGTTCTTCGCCGCCCCGACGGCAAAGATTACAGCAGCTACATTCAATATCCAATAGTGGATGCAGGCAAACGAAGCACGTCCATCCACACGGAACATGTTTCATTTACGCAAGATGTGAATGACCCCGCCAGCGGATACGGCTATCACTACGTCAAAACGATTCGTTTGATCGCCGGCAAGCCGGAGATGATTATCGAACACACGCTGACCAACACGGGCAAGAAGTTAATTGAGAGCGATGTCTTCGACCATAACTTTCTTTCGCTCGACAAACTGCCCATCGGCCCAGCGTTGAAGATTTCGCTCCCGTTCCAACTCAAAGCGGAACATATCGATGGCCCCACGCTCGGCGGCATCGGTGGGAATCAACTCTTCTATCGCAAGCCGCTCGAAGGTCATGAAAGTTTTGCCGCCATCCTCTCTGGCTTCGGCGCAGCGCCTGCCGACTACAACATTCGCGTGGAGAACACTGACGCACACGCGGGTCTGAGCATCTCGGGCGACAAACCGCTATCGCATCTAGAGTTCTGGTCGATACGTTCGGTGGCCGCCATCGAGCCGTTCGTGCATATTTCCATCAAGCCGGGGGAGAGCTTCAGTTGGCAGTATCACTACACCTACTTCACGCTGCCGTAGCGGCTATGCCGGCACAGCATTCTTCTTGATGAAGTCATCGAGTGATTTATCCGGGCCGATGTAGTGGAACTCTTCCGCATAGTCCAGGCCATACTTTGCGCCGATGGCTTTGTCGCGCTCCACAAACGCGGCTTGAATAAATGCATCCGAGGCAGCCTGTGAATCCGACGGCAGCATAGAAGGAATCTTCATGCCACGTGCGGCAACTTCGTCATTCACGCCGTGCACCATGTTGTTAATCATGTTTTTGCACGAGCGGATGATTTCAACTTTCTGCTTTATCGTCGGTCCGATGTCCACCACGCGATTCACTAGTTGCGGTCCGCGCGCAAAATAATATTTTTCACT
>CAIZGA010000065.1 GCA_903932385.1 uncultured Acidobacteriota bacterium | reverse complement strand
GTGCTTCAAGGCAGTGGAGGAGTGCGGGACGCCGATGGTGTCGATCCCGGGCGGCGAGCCCCTGCTGCATCCGCAGATGCCGGAGATTGTGGCCGGTCTGGTGGCGCGAAAGAAATATGTGTACATGTGCACCAATGCGCTGCTGCTGAAAGAAAAGCTGGATCTGTTTACGCCGAGCAAGTATCTCTCCTTCAGCGTGCATGTGGATGGACAGCGTGAGCACCACGACATGAGCGTGTGCCGCGAAGGCGGGTACGATCTGGCCGTGGAGGGCATTCGCGAAGCGGTGAAGCGCGGCTTCCGCGTGACTACCAACACGACACTGTTTGACGGCGCCGACCCGAACAGCGTCCGTGCGCACTTTGACGAGATGATGGAGATTGGCGTGGAGAGCATGATGCTCTCGCCCGGCTACACGTATGAGAAGGCCCCGGACCAGACGCACTTTCTGGGCAAGGCACGTTCGCGCAAACTCTTCCGCGCGATTTTGTCGAACCGCAAAAAAGAGTGGCGTTTCAACGCGCACCCGCTGTTTCTTGAGTACCTGATGGGGCTGAAGAACTTTGAGTGCACGCCGTGGGGCATGCCGACCTACAACATCTTTGGCTGGCAGAAGCCATGCTACCTGCTGCAGGACGGGTACGCCGACACATTTGAAGAATTGATGCAGGAAACCGAGTGGGCGAATTACGGCGCGGCCAGTGGTAATCCTCGTTGCGCGAATTGCATGGTGCACAGCGGGCATGAAGCGACGGCAGTGGATTTCGGCTTCGGATCACTGAAAGGTTTCATCCATCAGGCGAAGGCGTACATGGGTGCGTTGTATCCGGATGACAGTGCGACGAAACTTTTGAATGAGTGGAAGCCGGCACACGCAACGCCGTTGGTACAGATTGACGGCAAGGCCAAGCAGAGCGAGCTGCAGGAAGTGAGCGGCGACTAAGGATGACAACTTTGACGGAAGAAAAAAAGATTACCAACGCAGACGATATTGAAATTGCCGCCGGCCGCGAGAAAGAAGCGCTGGAGGGTTGGATACCGACGCTGGCGAGCGAGGAAGAAGTTCGCATCGCGCTGGAAAAGGCGTTTGATTATCGCGGCGATGTGACGCTGACGAAAAAGAACGGCGAAACCGTGGAAGGCTACCTCTACGATCGCAAACCGGGCAAGACGCTGGCGGACTCCGCAGTGCGTGTGATTTTGAACAACCAGCCGCGCGGCGTGCTGAAGAAGCTGACGCTGCCGTATGCGGAGATTGCGGCGATTGCCTTCACCGGCCGCGACACTGCGGCGGGCAAGCACTACGAGAACTGGCTGAAGATGTACGCGGAGAAAAAAGCCGCGGGCGAGAAGAACATCATGCTGGTGCCGGAAGCCCTGGACTAATTGCAGCAGCAGAAAAAATCAAAGACGGCGGGCTTCGGCCCGCTGTTTTATTGTTAGAGATACAGGATTACGAACGATGAAAGTATTTCTCACCGGAGCGACAGGATTTGTGGGCAGCCATGTGGCGCGTGAATACGCCGCTGCGGGCGCGGAATTGCGGCTGCTGACGAGGCGGACGAGCAGCCTGGCGGGGATTGAAGGTTTGCGTGCGGAGACGGTGGTCGGCGACCTGATGCAGCCCGAAGCGTTGCGGAGTGCGATTGCAGGCTGCGATGCAGTGGTGCATGTTGCGGCGGATTATCGCCTGTGGGTGCCGGACCCGGCGGCTATGTATCGCGCCAACGTGGAAGGCACACGGGTGTTGCTGCAACTGGCGCGCGAGTGCAATGTGCCGCGCGTGGTCTACACCTCGAGCGTGGCGACGATGGGCTTCAAAAAAGACGGCACGGTGGTTGACGAAGAGACGCCGGTTTCGTTGGCAGACATGGTGGGACATTACAAACGGTCTAAATTCATGGCGGAAGAAGTTGCGCTAGCCGCGGCGCGTGCCGGGCAACAGGTGATGGTGCTGAACCCGACGACTCCGATTGGAGCAATGGACGCGAAGCCGACGCCGACGGGTAGGATTGTGGTGGATTTTCTCAATAGAAATTTTCCGGCATACGTTGAAACGGGATTGAACCTAGTGGATGTGGCCGAAGTGGCGCGGATGCATCGAGTGGCTCTGGAACGCGGTCGGCTAGGCGAACGATACATTCTAGGCGGAGAGAATTTGACGCTGAAGCAGATTCTGGATCGCATGGCCGCGCTAACAGGACTGCCTTCTCCAACGATGAAGGTGGCGAACTCGGTGGCGATGACGTTCGCATTTTTTGATGAGTGGATTACTGGGCGGATTCGCGGCAAGGAACCACGCGCGACGGTGGAAGCAGTTCGCATGGGGCAGAAGATGATGTTTGCCTCGTCTGCGAAAGCGGTGAAGGAACTTGGATTCAATGTTCTGCCGGTGGATGATGCGTTGAGAAATGCGATGGAGTGGTTCGTGGCGAATGGATACGCGCCAGCATACGCAGGGGCAAGCCAGTGAAGCGGGTAGCCATTATCGCGGCCATGGCGGGCGAGTTGAAGCCGCTGATTCAATGTGGATTCACAAAAGTGCCAACGTCGCAGAAGACAGTGCATCTGTGGCGTATGGAAACTACAGGCGTGGAGTGGATTGCCGCGTGTGCAGGTATGGGCGCAGAGGCAGCGAGGCGGGCCTTTGCAGCGGCGGAAGCTGGTGGAAAATTGGACGGCGTTATCTCTATGGGCTGGGTGGGTGCGTTGCAGGAAAATATCTATGCGCGGAATTTCCTGATTCCAAATGTAGTGGTGGATGCGCAGACCGGCGAGCGGTTCATCTTGGCAGAGCGTGAGAAAAACACGGTGCTGGTGACTGCAGCACACGTGGCCGATGAGAGTGAAAAGCGCCGGCTTGCTGCGAGTTATAACGCCGATGCAGTGGACATGGAGTCCGCCGCCGTAGTGAGGTTGGCGGAGATGCGCGATATACCTGTTTGCTGCATGAAAGTTGTGACCGATGAAGTTGGATTGAAATTGCCAGACCTGAACCGTTTTATCGATAAAATGGGACAGATGCAGATGAGCAAGTTTCTTTGTTATATTGCATTGCGGCCACAATATTGGGCGCCGCTTGCAAAGCTTGGAAAGGCAAGTGAGGACGGGGCGAAATATCTATCCTCTGCAATTTTCAATTTCATGAACCGTGAAGTACATGATTTAAATTTTGTAAATCAACTTGGCGACATCCCAGACAGGTATCCAGATGAGTGAGGCAATTCCGAAGACGATGCGGGCGGCAGTGTACCGCGGCATCAACGACGTACGGGTGGAGACAGTGCCGGTGCCGGAAATTGGCGCGGGCGAAGTGTTGGTGAAGATTGCGTGCTGCGGCATCTGCGGCACCGATCTGAAGAAGATTCATTCCGGATCGCACTCTGCCCCGAGGATTTTTGGGCACGAGATGGCGGGTGTGATTGCCGCCGTGGGCACGGGCGTGAAGGACTACAAAGTAGGCGATCGCGTGATGGCATTTCATCATCAGCCATGCGGTGATTGCTATTACTGCCGCAAGCACACGTTTTCACAATGCGAACTCTACAAGCAAGTGGGATGCACGGCAGGATTTGCACCTTCCGGCGGCGGTTTTGCCGAGTACATTCGCGTAATGGATTGGATAGTGCCGACAGGGCTCGTGAAGATTCCGGACGACGTGCCGTTTGAGCAGGCAATATTTATTGAGCCGGTGAACACAACGCTGAAGGCCATCAAGAAACTGAATCTGCAGCCGGATGAGACCGTGCTGGTGATTGGGCAGGGGCCGATTGGAATTACGCTGGCGGCACTGGCGGCGAAGACCGGCGCGAAGGTGCTGACATCGGATTTGTATCCGGAGCGTCACAAAGTTGCAGCGCAGTACGGTTTGAAGCATCCAATCATGACAGATAAAAATGCGGGCGGCAAAGACGTGATTGCTGCGGCGCATAATGCAAGCGAAGGCCGCGGCGCTGATGTGACGCTGCTGGCCGTGGGCGGTAATGCGCTAATCAAGACGGCGATGGATGCAACGCGGCCCGGCGGAACGGTAGTGTTGTTTGCGCAGACGCAGCATGGTGATTCAAATTTTGATCCGGCAGTGGTGTGTATGGATGAGAAGTCGTTGACGGGTTCGTACAGTTCGTCGGCGACGATTCAAGCCGAGGGTGCACGGATCGTGCTGGATGGTTACACCAGCGACTTTAATCTGACCAAGCTGATATCGCACCGCTTCAAATTGGAGCAGGCGGTGGAAGCAATAGAACTGGCATCGAATCCGCACCCGGATTCGATGAAGATTTTGATTGAGATGCAGTAGAAAGTGTAGGCATAGTGAGAAATTTCACGAGGCTTGCGGTGAGAGAATATTAGCGTGGACAACATGATGAAAGCCGCCGTGCTTTTCGGCAAAGAAGATTTGCGGATAAAGACGGTGCCGGTGCCGGTAGCGGGGCCGGGCGAGATTATCGTGAAGGTGGGTGCGGCAACTACATGCGGCACGGATCTGAAAGTGTATCGCCGAGGCTACCACGCGAAGATGCTGAAGCCGCCGATACAGTTTGGGCATGAGATGGCCGGTGTTGTGGCGGAGCTGGGCGAGGGCGTAGAAAATTTCCGCGTGGGTGATCGCGTTGTACCGATTAATTCCGCGCCTTGCGACAAATGTTATTTCTGTTTGCGTGGCCAGCCCAATCTTTGCGATGACTTGATCTTCAACAACGGGGCGTATGCCGAATACATGCGCGTGCCGGCGCGAATCGTGGCGAAGAATACGCTGATGCTGCCGGATGCTGTGCCGTTTGAACATGCATCGCTGACAGAACCGCTGGCATGTGTGCTGCACGGCTACGAGGAAACTGGGACCGCAGCCGGCGACTGCATGGTGGTGAT
Source organism: uncultured Acidobacteriota bacterium (assembly GCA_903932385.1). Lineage (GTDB taxonomy): Bacteria > Acidobacteriota > Terriglobia > Terriglobales > Acidobacteriaceae > CAIZGA01. Next base: position 10,333 of record CAIZGA010000065.1, on the reverse strand, counting down.
TGGCGCAGGGCCCATTGGGCTGATGTTCATGCATGTCGCACACCTGGCGGGCGTGGACGTGATTGCCGTAGTGAAACGCGAGGACCAGGTGGAGACGGCGAAACGTTTCGGCGCGCGGCGTGTGGTGAAGATTCAGGAAGGCAAGGACGTGATTGCCGGCGTGAGAGAACTGACTCCGCAGCAGCATGGTGCCGATGTTGTGATTGAAGCCGTGGCGACGCCGATGACGTGGCAATGGTCGGTGGACATGGTACGCAAGGGCGGCGTAGTGAATTTCTTTGGTGGGCCGCCGGAAAAGACACGCGTGGAGTTGGATACGAATCGCATCCACTACAACGAAATTACGCTGAAGGCGAGCTTCCACCACACGCCGGCAACAACGCGCGGTGCGTTGGAGATGATTGCCGGCGGCAAATTTAACGCAGCGGACTGCATCACCGCGCATGCGAGCCTGACGGAGTTGCCGGAAGTTTTCCATCGCATGTTGACGCGTTCGGTGGGCGTGCATGGGCCGGACATTAAAACCGCCATCATGCCATGAAGGGGCCTGAGTCCATGAAGGAACAGGCTAAGAAAAATACAATGCTGCTGGAAAGCAGTGATGCCATACCGGTGGAATATCGTCTGCCGATGACGCGGCCAACGATAGAACAGGCGCGTGCCTATTGCGCGAAACTTGCCAGTGCACACTACGAAAATTTCCATGTGATGACGGGGCTACTACCCAAACGGGTGCGGCCGCATTTTGCCAGCGTGTATGCGTATTGCCGCATCTCTGACGATCTTGGCGATGAAGTTGGCGACCGCGATGTGGCCATGCAACTGTTGGAAGAGTGGGGCGCGCTGCTGGATGAGTGCTACGACGCACCGCAGAATTCTCGTCATCCTGTATTTGTCGCGCTGGCGGAAACAGTAGTTGCGTGTCAATTGCCGCGGAAATTATTCCACGACTTACTAACCGCATTCAAAATGGACCAGAGTAAAGTGCGTCATGCGGATTGGGACTCACTGGTGCAGTATTCGTTCTACTCAGCGAATCCCGTGGGGCGACTGGTGCTGGGCATCTGCGGCTACCATGATGAGGCTACTGCACTGCTCTCTGATGATGTATGCACAGGGTTGCAGATCGCGAATTTCTGCCAGGATGTGGTGCGCGATTACGCGATTGGCAGAATTTATCTGCCGCAGGACGCGATGCGTCGGCACGATGTGACGGAGCAGCAGATTGCGGATCAGGAGTTCACGCCGGGTTTTCGCGCGATGATGGAAGAGCTGGTGGCTCGGGTGCGTGTGATGCTGCAGCGCGGCTCGCAGATTACTACGCATGTGGATGGCGAGTTGGCGGCAACGCTTGGCTTGATTGTTGCCGGTGGTATGGCAGTTCTGGATGCGATTGCATCACAGGGATACGATGTTATGCGCGAGCGACCTGTGGTTGGGAAAGTAAAAAAGATGCAACTGCTTTGTGTGGCGTTAGCAAAGCTTGGCGTAGCGCGGGCGCGGATGATGTTCAGCGGGAGACGCGCATGAATATCCAGCAGGCATATAAAGTTTGCGGCGGAATTGCACGGCGTGAAGCGAAGAACTTCTACTACGCATTTCTTGCGCTGCCCGAGGCGAAACGGAATGCGATGTATGCCATCTATGCCTTCATGCGGAGGGCAGACGATATCTCCGATGATGAGACGCAAACGCTGGATGATCGTCGCAACACCATGCAAGCGTGGATAAATGCCTGGCACGCGACGCAGAGCGGCGGCGAAAGTAATGACGCCGTATTTACTGCTGTTCGCGATGCACAGCGGAGGTTTGCGATTTCAAATGCTTTGCTGGAACAACTGGTGCAGGGCGTAGCGATGGATCTGAATCCTAATGCCGGTGCGCAGACGTACAAGACATTTGATGAGCTATACCACTATTGCTACTTAGTAGCATCGGTAGTGGGACTGGTTTGCATTCGAGTTTTTGGTTACACAGATACGTCTGCGGAGAAACTAGCTGAAGAGACTGGTATTGCGTTTCAGTTAACGAATATTCTGCGAGACGTGAAGGAAGATGCCGAGAGAGGGCGAATCTATCTCCCGCTGGAAGACCTTCAGAAGTTTGGTGTGAGTGAAGAAGATGTTCTGACAGTAAAAAGTGGCGCAGCCATGAGTGTTGGTCTGCACAACCTGCTGCAGATGGAATCCGAACGCGCGCTGAAGTATTACGAGTCGGCAGAGAAGCTGCTGCCGATGATTGACGCAGACAGTCGTCCGGCGCTGTGGGTGCTGGTGAATATATATCGCGGGCTGCTGTTAAAGATTATTGACGCGAAGTTTGATGTATTCAGCGAGCGGGTGAGTGTTCCGGCATGGAAGAAGTCGGCAATCCTGCTACGCGGTATGGCGTCGATGCTGCTGCGGGGTGGACGTTGAGCACAGAGATGGTGCTGCATGGCGATGTGGCAGTTATAGGCGGCGGTGTGGCCGGACTTGCCGCGGCACATGCATTGGCAAAACGCGGGGCGCATGTCTACCTGTTCGATCGCAAGCCGTATCTTGGCGGGCGAGCATATTCATACGAACATCCTGCGCTCGAGACCGTGGTGGATTCGCAGCACGTGTTGCTGGGCTGCTGCACCAATCTGATGCATCTGCTGACAGAGTGCGGCGCGGACGATTATGTGCGTTGGTATAACGAACTGGTGTTTCTGGAGCCGGGTGGACGCGCCAGCCGCATCGCTCCAACGTGGATGCCTGCACCGCTGCACACGGCCATTGATTTTCTGCAGGCTCCAATGCTAAGTGCAGAAGATAAGGTAGGCATTGCTCGCGGGCTGATGGAATGGATGAAGCCGCAGCCGCAGGATGACAACCAGAGCATGGCGGACTGGCTGAAGCGTACCGGCCAGACAAAGAACGCCATCCGCAGGTTCTGGGAATTAACGACCTCAGTGACGCTGAATGACACGCTGGAGAATTGTTCGTTACGCTATGGTGCTAAAGTTTTCCGCGAACTGTTGCTGAAATCCGTGGCCGGTGGTCGGCTGGGAATTCCGACTATTCCACTAAGTGATTTATTCAGCTCGGTGGCGATGCGGATTCCAGCGTACGGCGGCAAAATCATACTGCGTACCGGAGTGGAAGAACTGGCTCCCTGGAATGGAAGATGGCGGCTGAGAACGGCTAATCGCGAGTGGTACATGGACGCAGTGGTGCTGGCGGGTTCCTTCGAACAGGTGCAACAGTTTCTGCCGCAGATGCCGGAGTCGACTGAGCGAAAGCAGATTGAGGATGCAATGGCACGGCTGACACACTCTGCGATTGTGACAACGCATTTATGGTTCGATCGCGAGTTTACGCAACTGCATCACGCCGCACTGCTGGATACGATGAACCAATGGATCTTTCACAAGTCTCGGATCCGCAATGACGACCCCTCGCGAGGAAGTTATGTGGAACTGGTGATTGGTGCTGCGAATGCGCATTTGAAGATGGGCCGTGAAGAATTAGTGCAGCGGGCGTTGGATGAGTTGAAGATGTTTTTCCCCGATGTCGCCAAGTGCAAGCTGGAACAATCTGCAGTGTTGAAAGAGGCACGGGCAACATTTTCGACGACCCCTGGGCTGGATGCATATCGGCAGGGGGCCGATACGCCTTGGCCGGGACTGTATTTTGCCGGCGATTGGACACGGACTGAGTGGCCATCGACCATGGAAGGCGCAGCACGCAGCGGCTATCTGGCGGCGGAGGCCGTTTGCAGGGGAATGCATTCGCCGGTAACGATTCTGCAGCCGGATGTGGATCCATCAGGGATTATGCAATTGTTGGGGTAAGGCGATCTGATAGATGAAAATGAGTAACAATAAGGGGCAAATAGTGGATAAATTGTGCAACTTTTGAATCAATTTAGCGTCTAAATATATGTTCCGCAAAACTCCAGCTAAACGGCCTAACTGTAAGACTTTAACCCCCCACCCTACCCTCGAGTGAAAATGAGATTTGATAGTAGAAAAATGAAGTTGATTGCGACGTCAATCCTTATGCTAAGTGTGCCAATAGTCGGTGCGCAACAGAACAGGATGGCGTTGTCGCCGGTGTTGGATGCGCCGCAACCGCGTGTGGATGTAGTGGCAAAGTTACAGTCAACAGAGGTGGCGCAGACCGAAATGATGGAGACGGCGGTGAGCAAGCCGGCATCCATGGTGACGGAGACGCAACAGACTGGCAGCATTCATGGCACAGTTGTGGATGTGAATCAGGGAATTGTGCCGGGCGCGAGTATTTCGCTGGACGGGCCGACGCCGGTTGACCACTATACAACAACATCGGATGGGTATGGGTATTTTGAATTCGTCGGCGTGAAAGCGAGCGTGCCATATCACATCACAGTAGTGGTGAATGGATTTACCACATGGACGTCTAAGGCGATTGTTCTGCAGTCGGGACAGATCTTAGGATTGTCGGACCTGGTGCTGAGGCCGAAGGCGGTGGTTACAACTGTAGCAGCGGCTACGCGTGATGAGTTGGCATTGCAACAGGTGAAAGTGGAAGAAGACCAGCGAGTGCTGGGCGTGATTCCAAATTTCTATGTGGTGTATGACCGCAATGCAGTACCGCTGACAACGAAGCTGAAATTCAGTCTTGCGCTGCGGTCATCGTTTGACGCTGCGACGATTGCCGGTGTGGCATTTCTGGCAACGATAGATCAAGCGGCGCACAATCCCGACTACCAGGAAGGGTGGAAGGGATATGGCCAGCGTTTCGGAGCGAATACAGCTAGCGGGTTTACAGACATTCTGGTGGGAGGCGCAGTGCTGCCATCGCTGCTGCATCAAGACCCGCGATTCTTTTATCAGAAATCAGGTACAACCAAGTCGCGGTTGCTGCATGCGCTGGAAACGCCAATCATCTGCAAGGGTGACAATGGCCATCTACAGCCGAATTATTCCAGCATTGGCGGAGATTTAGTTGCAGGTGCCGTCTCGAACCTTTATTTTCCACAGAGCAATCGCGGAATCAGCCTGGTATTGGATAACGCATTGATTGGACTGGGCGGACGCATCGCGAATGGAATGATTCAGCAATTTTTAGTGGTGCGATTGTCTTCGGCGAAGTCACGCGAAAAAATCAATGACGAAGCGCCATGAAAATTGCAGCACAAAGCATGAGGTCATCGGCATCAGAATCTCTATCCTGTGCACAAAAGGGATTTTTGCCTGATGCAGACGCTAACAGCCCAACTAACCTAGTCCCAGAAAGTAATATCTAAGTATGAAATCAATGTATTCATTGCACACTGCAGCCATCACAATTCTTTTTTCCATCTGTATTGGTAGGGCACAGGCAGCGCCGACAGCCGATGAATTGACGCCGGACGCAGCAATAACGACACAACAAAGTGCGATCGTATCAATTGACACAGCGAAGGAGCTACCTTCAGCGCCAGAGCCGCAACCTTTATTGATTGCAGAGTTGCGGGCCGCGCAGAGCAGTACGCCGACCAGTGGGAGCTCTACTTCGAGCAGCACGCATGCTGACCCCACAGACGACGATGCATCGACAGGAAAGCCAAGAGTGACCACGCCGGAGGAGCTTAAGGCCGAAGAGCATCAAAGGATAGCGGGAGTTTTGCCCGCATTCAATGTGGCTTATGATCCAACAGCGCCGCCACTTACGGCCTCACAGAAGCTGAGCCTGACCATGCATACGAATTTTGATTACATCGTGATTGCTACGACGGCGCTGGATGCGGGAGTGAGCGAGTTGGAGGGAGATTTTTCAGGATACGGATGGGGGCCGCCTGGATATTTCAAAAGATGGGGTGCGTCATACGCAGATACATTTGACGGTAACCTCATTGGAAATGCCCTTCTACCAATCCTGCTGAAGCAGGATCCTCGATATTTTCGTATGGGCAAAGGGAGCTTTCGGCACCGCTTGTTTTATGTGGTCTCCACTACGGTGATTTGTAAAGGTGACAATGGAAAGTGGCAGCCGAATTATTCCAACGTATTGGGAAATTTCATTGCTGGCGGAATCTCTAATGCCTATTATCCGCAGGCGGATCGCGGTTTGGGGTTGACGATTACGCGCGCACTGACAGTGACCGCCGAGGGAACGGTGGGCGGAACTCTGAATGAGTTTTGGCCGGACATCCAGAGACACCTATTCAAAAAGCATCCAAAAATCGGTGCTGGAATTGGCGTGCTTGGGCAGCCGGCTGGGACCAATCCTCTCTCGCAATAGTGACGATAACTGCGGTATAACTGATGCATGACGACACCGGAAAAATCTGCCGCGCGCATGAGCCCATGGCTGCTACTGTTGCTGCTGCCGTATCTTGGCTTGTGCTTCCCGCAGATTTATAACCGCGCTGAACCTTCTCTATTGGGTTTCCCATTTTTCTACTGGTACCAGTTTGTGTGGGTGGGCATCTGCTCGGCGATACTGGGCATCGTCTACTTCAAAGCCAAATAGTAAATTTCACTTCAATAAATATTTGGCTGGCAGCGTAGAAGCGTTGCATCTGCTGTCGGCGATACACTTGAACTGCGTGCGGTAGAGCAGACGCACGGTGCTGGCTATGGACCTCCACGAAAAAATTCGGACACTGCCCACGCAGCCCGGCGTGTATCTGTACAAGAACGCCGAAGGCGAAGTGATTTACGTGGGCAAGGCGAAAAGCCTGCGTAGCCGCGTGCGTTCGTATTTTCTGGAGTCGTCGCAGGCGAATGCGAAGACCGGTTCGCTGATGCGCGAGGCTGTGGATATTGAATACATCCTGGTGGCGAATGAGCACGAGGCATTGGCGCTTGAAAATAACTTAATCAAGCAGCGCAAGCCGCGGTTCAATATTCTGTTGCGTGATGACAAAACCTATCCGTACATCAAGCTAACTGTAGCTGACCGATATCCCAAAGTTTTTGTGACGAGGCGACTGCGTAAAGATGGCAGCGCATATTACGGCCCATATTTCCCCGGTAATCTGGCGTATCGAATCGTGGACCTGATTCATCGCAGCTTTTTAATCCCTAGCTGCAAGGTGGATTTGTCGCGGTATCATCCGCGTGCGTGCCTGCAGTACTACATTCATCGCTGCCTGGGGCCGTGTGTAGAGGGACTGACCACTCCGGCCGCATATGCCGATGCAGTGCGTGATGTGCAGATGTTTCTGGAAGGTCGCAGCACGGAGTTGGAAACAACTCTGCATGCGCGCATGACTGAGGCTGCGGAGCAGGAGAAATTTGAATTAGCGGCGCGGTATCGCGACCTGATCAACACCGTGCATCAGCTGCATGAGAAGCAGCGAATTGCTGCGGCCGAGGGCGATGATGCCGATGTATTCGGCTACCACTATGAGAACGCTATGCTGGCGGTGAATTTGTTTCACCTGCGTGGCGGAAAAATTGTGGACCGTCGGGAATTCTTCTGGGAAGAGATGCCGCAGTTGATGGAGACGGATGCAGATGGCGGCGGCATAGCAGAATTCAGTCCGGGATTATTTTTCTCCGCGCTATTGAAGCAGATGTATCTGGACCAGATGTATGTTCCGCGAAATATTTATGTGCCAGTCGAGTTTGATGAACGTGAGTTGCTTGCGAATGCGCTGAGCGAACGTACCGGGCACAAGATTGAAATTGCCGTGCCGCAGCGCGGTGAAAAGCGCAGTCTGGTGGATCTTGCAAGCCAGAACGCAAAACACTCTTTCGACCAGCGCTTCCGTGTGATGCAGCCGAATATGCAGGCGATACAGGAATCGCTGCAGGACGCGCTGATGCTGCCGGAGTTGCCGACGCGGATTGAATGCTTCGATATCTCTCATATTCAAGGCGCGGAGACGGTGGCCAGTATGGTGGTATGGCAGGACGGCGAAATGCGCAAGGCCGAATATCGCAAATTCAAAATTAAGACGGTAGAAGGCGTGGATGATTTCGCATCGATGCATGAGGTGATACTGCGGCGATACAAGCGGGTGCAGTCTGAGCAGCAGGCAATGCCGAGTTTAGTGCTGGTGGACGGCGGGCTGGGGCAACTACATGCGGCAGCAGATGCGTTGGAGGAACTTGGACTGACAACACAACCGCTAGCGAGCATTGCCAAACGCGAAGAGATTTTGTACGTGAGCGGACAGGAAGAGGATCCGGTGGTGTTGGACCGGCGTTCACCAGTGCTGCGGCTGGTACAGATGGTGCGAGATGAGTCACACCGATTTGCAGTTACGTACCATCGCAAGCGGCGCGAGATTCGCGACAGGGAATCGGAATTGTTGGAAATTCCCGGGGTGGGAGCACGCACGCGTGTAAGACTGCTGGAACATTTTGGCAGCCTCCGCGATGTACAGGCGGCCAGTGTGGATGCGCTGACGGCCGTAGTGAGCGCGAGCGTCGCAGTGAAGATCCGCAAGCATTTCGATGAGAGTGGCGCGGAGAAGCCAGCGCTGCGAGTGATTCAATAAAAATCAGCCGAAGGTGATTTCTTTACTGCGAAGTTCGCGAATGGAGTCGCGAAGTTTTGCGGCGCGTTCGAAGTCGAATTTGCGGGCGAGTTCACGCATATCAGCTTCCATCTTCTCGATGTGGGCATCGAGTTCTTTCTGCGAATTAAAGATGGGAATCTCTGTGGCCTCGTCGGAGATGTCGCCGTATTCCGCCTTGAGAATCTCCATGAGCGAGCCGGATATATTGCTCTTGATCGACATGGGCGTAATGTTGTGTTCGATGTTGTACTCGGTCTGGATGGTGCGGCGACGGGTGGTTTCATCAATGGCGCGCTGCATGGATTCTGTCATGCGGTCGGCATAGAGGATGGCGCGGCCGCTGAGGTGGCGCGCGGCGCGGCCGATGGTCTGGATGAGCGATCCAGTAGAACGCAGGAAGCCTTCCTTGTCTGCGTCGAGAATCGCGACGAGAGAAACTTCCGGCAGGTCGAGGCCTTCACGTAACAGGTTGATGCCGACCAGTACGTCATATTCGCCCTTGCGCAAGTCGCGGAGAATTTTCACGCGCTCCAGTGTTTCAATTTCAGAATGCATGTAACGGCAACGCACGCCGACTTCGGTGTAATAGCCGCTCAAATCCTCAGCCATGCGTTTGGTGAGCGTAGTGACCAGCACACGCTCGTTTTTGGAGGCACGGTCACGAATCTCGCCGAGCAGGTCGTCAATCTGGCCGCGCACGGGGCGGATTTCAACAACGGGGTCGATGAGTCCCGTGGGGCGGATGATTTGTTCCACTACGACACCGGCAGTTTTCTGCATCTCAAATGGGCCGGGCGTTGCGGATACGTAGATGGTCTGATTGACGCGCGCCTCGAATTCTTCAAAACGCAGCGGGCGATTGTCGAGCGCAGAGGGAAGACGAAATCCATAGTCGACAAGATTTTGTTTGCGGCTGCGATCGCCGTGCCACATGCCGTGAATCTGCGGGATGGTGGCGTGCGATTCGTCGATGAACAGCAGATAATCCTTGGGGAAATAATCGAGTAGCGTCGGCGGCGGATCGCCGGGAAGACGGCCGGAGAAGTGCCGCGAATAATTTTCAATGCCGTGGCAGAAGCCGACGGTCTTAATCATTTCCAAGTCGAATCGTGTGCGCTGGTTGATGCGTTGTGCCTCCACCATGCGACCTTCAGCCTCCAACTGCGGCACCCACCAGGCCAGCTCTTCCAGGATGGAATTGACGGCGGTTTTGCGCTGCTCGGGCTGAGTAACGTAATGCGTCTTGGGATAAATTGGCAGACGGTCGAAGCTGCGTTTTACGGTTCCGAAAAGTGGATCTATTTCGCTGAGTGAATCAACTTCATCGCCGAAAAGTTCGATGCGGTAGGCCGTCTCTTCGTAGGTTGGAAATATTTCGATGATGTCTCCGCGTACGCGAAATGTTCCGCGGCGGAAATCGACATCATTGCGCTCGTAAAGAATTTCTACCAGCTGGCGCGTGATGTCTTCACGGCGAATGCGTTGGCCTTTATCCAACGTCATCACCATGCCGAAGTAGGCCTCCGGAGAACCGATGCCGTAGATGCAACTGACCGAACTGATGATGATGACATCGCGGCGTTCAAACAGGGAACGCGTGGCGGAGAGGCGCAACTTATCGAGTTCCTCGTTGGTGGTGGCTTCTTTTTCAATGTAGAGATCGCCGGCGGGAATGTAGGCCTCCGGCTGGTAGTAGTCGTAGTAGCTGACGAAATATTCAACCGCATTGTGCGGGAAAAAGTGTTTGAACTCCTGATAGAGCTGCGCGGCGAGGGTTTTGTTGTGCGCGAGGATAAGCGCGGGGCGATCCATCTGCTCAATGACCTTGGCCATGGTGAAGGTCTTGCCGGAGCCGGTGACGCCAAGCAGTACC
>CAIZGA010000064.1 GCA_903932385.1 uncultured Acidobacteriota bacterium | reverse complement strand
CCTCGCCCATCTTGATTGCCGCCCTCAACTTTGCGCTTCGTGCCCGCGGATTCCGTTCCATCTCCGCTTCGGTTGCCGTCACCGGCTTCCGCGTCAACACTTCGTATTTCTTGTCCCGCGCCCCGTCCCGCAACGCGTCTTTCACTAATCTGTCTTCCAGGGAGTGGAAGCTGATGCATACCAGCCTTCCGCCCTTCTTCAGCAGGGAGTGCGCGCATCCAAGCAGCGACTCAATTTCTCCCAGTTCATCATTCACCCGAATCCGGAGGGCCTGAAACGTAAGGGTCGCTGGATGTAGTCGATCAGATTTCATTGCTGGGGCCGCGGCCGATATCACTTTGGCTAACTGCGCCGTCGATGTTATTGGCCGGGCCCTCACAATGGCTCTGGCGATTCTCCGCGATCTCCCTTCCTCTCCGAATTCGTAAATCAGGTTGGCGAGGTCTTTTTCCCCAAACTGATTTACCACTTGTTCGGCGGTGATCCCGGTCTGCGTATTCATCCGCATATCCAGTGGACCGTCCAACTCCGCCTGAAAACTAAATCCCCGATGCGCTTCTCCCAGCTGCATCGAACTCACTCCAAAGTCGGCCAGGATGCCGTCTATCGTTCCCGGCTGTAACAAACTGCCCGCTTCAGAAAACTCCCGGTTGTGCAGTTCCAGTTGCGGCATCGCATCTCCAAGTTCCTGCCGCAGGGCATCCAGCTTTTCTTTCGCCCTCTCCATCGCCTCCGGATCACGGTCAAAGGCAATCAACCTGCCCGTGCCGCCCAGCTTTCTGGCGATTTCACTGCTGTGCCCGGCTAATCCCAACGTGGCATCTACCACCGTCTGCCCGGCACGCACATCCAGATACTGCAAAACTTCTTCTAAAAGAACCGGCAGATGACCTGGCTTCACCAACTCGCCTCCATCTGCGCTCCCTGGGGAGCCATACCGTTACAATCCAAACTTCTCCAGCTCTTTCCTGTCTTCCAGCGTCATCTGCTGGGCATTCAGCTGGGCTTCAAAGGCTTCACGATTCGCCACTTCCAGATAGGTCTGCATGCCGAACACCAGTACATCGCCGGTCAGCTTCAGCTTTTCCCGTACCAACTGGGGAATCAGCAGCCGTCCCTGGGCGTCCATTTCCACGTTCTGGCCGTAATAGCTCACCGTGTTCATCAACTTCTGCTTGGCAAGGTTGAAGTTCGGTACTGCCTCCAGCTTCTTGGCAAACTCGTTCCAGGCCTTCTCGGGATAAATTTCCGCCCGTTCGCCGTCGCGGCTGGTAATGAAAAATTTCGGCCCATATTCCTCGTCCACAACGCGCTTCAGGTCTGCAGGCAGCTTCAGCCTGCCTTTCTCGTCGACCCGGGTTGGGGAATTGCCAAAGGGAAACATGGTTTCTGCCGCTTTCCTGTGTTGCCGATGCTGCTTTTCTGTCTTGCCGTTGCTATCTGGGTTCGTCTGGTCTTGAACCATTCAAAGTCTGTGCTATTCTGAACCCGTTACTCCACTGAAGAACACTTTTGCTCCACTTCAGTCCACTTCATTCCACATAGTCTCCCAGACAGCCCACTTTGTCAAAGGTAAAGTTCATATTTTTCTGGAATTCTTCAGGCGCGTCTGTGGAAAATCAGACCAATGGTATTGCTATTGCTCGAACACACAAGATGTAGTGTTTTACTTCTTGGTTCCGTAACTGCCTAGCGTCTTGCGGACTCGCTCCGCCCTCTGATATGCGAATAAATGGCGAAAGCGGTTTTCGCCACCTCAGCCGTGGCAAAAACCGCATCTCAAACGCCAATTAATAGAAGCTTTTAGTTTTCCGACGGCTTCTCGGCTTGGTCGATAATCAACGTCTGCACCGGCGCCTTCTCTGGTACCAGCCGCAGCCCCAATTGCTGCTGCACCGCTGTAAATATTGAAGGATTCGTCGTGTCGCCATTCGGGTTCAAGTTTGTCGGGTCAGGATCCCATACCAGGTCCCAGTCGTAGGATCCGGTAAGACCCGTCTTATCTATTACGAACCTACCCAGCTGAGTACCCAGATTGCCGGCCAGAATGGAGATGGGTTCTGCCGTGCCAATCATCTCTCCCCGACCGGAGCCTTTGCGTGTGTTGATGCCGGCCTTCGTAGCTTTCGAAACCGTCAGTTTTGCTCCACCTTTGGCCACTATCAACGCGTAGACCGATGTCTGCCGTGGCTCCCAGTGGAATTTGAACTGAAAACGATCGGCCAGCAGGTTCCGCAGCATTGCCTTTAGCTGTTCATCACTGATGTGGTCGGCAGTACCCGTTGTGGCTGTGATGTCGTACATCTCCGTATCCAGCCACGGCGGCCCACCGGCAAATTGGAAGCTCAGAACGTCATAGCAGTTGCGAATCAGCGTCTTCAGCGAGCCATTCTCCATCACAAAGCGGCCATTGCTGCTGCTGATATGCGTATTCATGGATCCGCTGGGGTCGCGGTGGATAGAGACCGCCTCAAACGCCAGCGTGGAGGGGACAGGCTGTGCAACCGGCGTCGCTGCCGTCTGTGCCAGGCACGGCATCACGCCCAGCCCAGCCTGGGCAAGCAGCAGTGCCAACGTCATGGCAACCAACAAACTGGCAGCTGGCAGCGAGGGAAGGCGGCGAGAACGGCGGTTGGCATTGGCAGGCATAGTATCTCCTAATCAATTAGGAGAATAAGTGCTGAATGTATTCGCTGTCAACGAAAACTTTAGGAGGAAATGTGGTCAGCAGTGTGCGACGGTTCTACCGGCGAATGCATCGCTTCCGGCTCTTCGTGAATGACCCACAGCAGGTAGAGGACGACGATCAGGTTGATGGTCACCAGCGCCCACTTCCACACTGTCGAATGAATGTAGATTTCATAGCATTCCAGCGGCATAAAGCTGAAGGTCAGCACCAGCGTGAAATATTCCGCCCATGCCTTCTGCAGCAGCAGGCCCACAGCCTCGGTCATCGCCAGTGCGGAATACAGCAGGGTGAAGGCGCCAATCTCCCGCAGGCGCGACGCGTTGATCATCGCGGTCTGGTCCAGCAGCAGGGAGATGAAGTGGCTTTCCGGGTCAAACCTCATCTTGGCGGCCAGGTTCAGGATGGCATTGGAGAGGTCGTGATGCAGCATGTGGATGGCACCGATGGCGATGGCCAAAAACAGCAGCGACTTGGTCAACTTCATCAAACCAATCCAGATAAGCCCGGCGTGCGCTTTGGCAGGCGCCTGCGTCAGCGTAGTGTGCGTATCACTCGCCTGTTGCTTGGGGCTATCGATGGAGTTGGAAGTTCCGGGCATTCTGTAATTCCAGTTGAAGCCGTATGCGCTGAAATGTCAATGTGATGCACCCGTGAAGAAGCGGGCAGCATTTCCACTACGATTTTTTCATACGGCCCATTTGCAGACCATGCAACCCTTGTCGCGCTTCTGCGTCTAATGGGTATAAGCGGCATTCAGGTATTGAGTTTCACCCCGAGTGCAGCTTCCTACGTTTTTCACACCTTCCAGATATCCGCACTGAATACCCCCGCTTAATTGACCCACCTAATAACAGGGGCGCTCACAAGGCGCCCCTAGTTTCTGTGTCTGGTACGCCGGTACGCACATCTGCTGCTGACGATATTCAGTGATAGGCTGAACCACATGAATGGGAGCGACGGCAGAATCACGCAGTTGGATGGTTTGCGATTTTTTGCCGTTGCGGCAGTTTTTCTACACCATGCCTTCAACATGCGGCTGATGTGGATGGGTGTCGATCTCTTCTTCGTCCTGTCGGGGTATCTGATTACCGGCATCCTGATCAACAGCAAGCAGAAGAAATTCACCAGCTACATTGGCGACTTTTATGCCAGAAGGTCGCGGCGTATTCTGCCGCCGTATCTGGTGATGCTTGCGCTGGTGGCGGTCTTCTACGGCGTTCAATGGCTGCATAACTGGTACATCTATCTCGGCCTGATGAACTTCCGATTCATGCTGCGGATGACCGCGCCGCAACCCACAGCTCTCTTATGGTCGCTTGCCGTTGAGGAGCAGTTTTATCTGGTCTGGCCGATATTGATATTTTTTCTCAGCCGTCGGTCGCTGATTTTTACACTGGTATGCATGATGGCGGCCGCTCTTGGTCTTCGCTACCTTTGCACCCCGATGCTCTACCCCGACCACTGGAGCATCTACATGCTGCTTCCATTTCGCATGGATGCCCTGGGTGCGGGAGCGATGCTCGCCCTGCTGTGGCCGCGCATCCAGCAACGGATGGAGCTAAAGCCGCAATGGCGCGGGTATGTCTCAGCGATGGCTCTGCTGCTGCTGGTGGTTGCAGTCGCCACGCTGTACCTGCTCGGCACGCATGGCTACACATCTTTTGATAACCGCCCGCTGGGCAACGCGCTCATCTATGAATGCACGCTGATGATTGCCTCTGCGTGTTTCATTCTGGCGCGGTTGGGATACCTGAAATTTATCCTGACAGCCGCACCCATCGTGTGGCTGGGGCGCATCAGTTATTCCATGTACCTCATCCATTTGCTTGTGCTGCTCAAATTACCCGGTGGCAATGTTTGGCTGGCAGCTCTGATCACCATCACCTACGCCAGCCTGATGTGGATTTTTCTGGAGCGGCCATTGCTGGCCCATGGCAAGCAGGAAGCAGCCGCTGTTGTTTCCGCATAGTGCGGGAAATCAGCGCAACGCCAATCGCTTTTCTGACAGCGTTGCCAGATACGGTTGCGACTGCCGCACCGCTTCCTCCACGCTGACGCCATACTTCTTTCGCAACTCATCCACCTTCCCGTGCTCGATGAACTGGTCGGGCCAACCAATGCGCACCACGGGCACGCTCAGTTGCATACGGCTCAGCGCTTCCAGAATGGCGGAGCCGAAGCCGCCCATCAACGCATGGTCTTCAAACGTGATGATGAGACCGACGCGACGCGCGTAGCGTTCCAGCAATTCCAAATCGAGCGGCTTGATGAATCGCGGATTGATGACGGCGGCGGAAAAACCATCGTGTTCCAATTGCTCTGCAGTCTGTTGCGCCAGCGGCACCATGTTGCCCAGGCCGAAGATGGCAACGTCATTGCCATCGCGCAAGACTTCTGCGCGGCCGATGGGAATCGCAACCGGATCTACCTTCACCGCAACGCCCGGCCCGCTGCCGCGCGGGTAGCGAATGGCGCTGGGGCCAGTGTGCTGCAAAGCTGTCTGCATCATGTCGGCGAGTTCGTCTTCGTCCTTCGGCGCCATCTGCACTATGTTCGGTATGCCGCGCAGGTAGCTGATGTCGAAGAGTCCGTGATGCGTGGGCCCGTCATCGCCGGAGAGTCCAGCGCGGTCCATGCAGAAAACCACCGGCAGATCCTGCAGGCAAACGTCATGCACCACTGGATCAAACGCGCGCTGCAAAAATGTGGAGTAGATGGCGCAGAAGGGATGATAGCCCTGCGTTGCCAGACCTGCGGCAAAAATTACGGCGTGTTCTTCAGCGATGCCGACATCAAAATAACGCTTTGGATGATGCGGCCGGAAATAATCCAACGCTGTGCCATTGGGCATGGCTGCTGTGATGGCGACAACTTTTTCGTTGCGGTCGGCCAGTCGAGTGAGTGACTCTGCAAAAATCTCCGAGTAAGTTTTCTGCCCGCTTAGTTTCGTCTCGCCGGTCTCGG
This sequence comes from uncultured Acidobacteriota bacterium, assembly GCA_903932385.1. Lineage (GTDB taxonomy): Bacteria > Acidobacteriota > Terriglobia > Terriglobales > Acidobacteriaceae > CAIZGA01. The sequence goes on along the minus strand of CAIZGA010000064.1, from coordinate 692 downwards.
GATTGTATGGTCCCAGACCGTGGAATTTTTTCTTCTTGCTGATGGCCGGTTCAAAGCCTCGGCCTTTCTGCGTCAACACATGCAGCAGCACGGGACGGTCCTGCTGCTTTAGAAAGTTGAACGTCTCAATCAGCAGCGGCAAATTGTGGCCGTCAATCGGGCCGTAATACGTCAGGCCGAATTCTTCAAAAATCATCGCCGGCCACAGCAGGCCCTTGGCGGCGCCTTCTGCGCGATGCACCACTTCACGCACTGTCTTGCCGGTCTTGCCGCCGAAGCGTTCCAGCAGCCGCGTGGCGCGGTCGTGCATGTGCGCGTAGTGCGGATTGGTCACAATGCTGTGGAAGTATTTCGCAATCGCACCCACGTTGCGGTCAATGGACCACTCGTTGTCATTCAGCACCACAATCAGCCGGCGCGTCTGCCCGCTGATGTTGTTGAGCGCTTCAAACGAAATGCCGTTGGTGAAGGCCGCATCGCCCGCCACGGCAACCACATGATTGTCGCCACCGGATAGGTCCCGCGCCACGGCCATGCCCAGCGCAGCGGAGATGGCGGTGCCGGCGTGGCCCGCGCCGTAGGCGTCATGCATGGACTCGCTGCGCAGCATGAAGCCGTTCAACCCACCCGGCTGGCGTACGGTTTCAAAATCCGCATTGCGCCCGGTCAGCAACTTGTGCACGTAGGCCTGG
>CAIZGA010000063.1 GCA_903932385.1 uncultured Acidobacteriota bacterium | reverse complement strand
GGCACGCCGTGCTTGAGGCGGACCCAGAACTACGTCGCCCGCTCGACCAGATTCCTTGCGAGCTCTACACCGAAGGCGGCGACCAGCATCGCGGCTGGTTTCATTCTTCCCTGCTGTGTTCGGTGGGCCTGCGCAATCGCGCGCCGTATAAAAATGTTGCCACCTCCGGCTGGACGCTTGACGAGCAAGGCCGAGCGTTTTCAAAATCGCTGGGCAATGGCGTTGACCCTGTTGCGGTGATGGACCAGATTGGCGGCGATGTTGTGCGTCTGTGGGTCGCATCGGTGGACTTCCGCGAAGATGTAGTCGCGTCTGTCCCGTTGATGAAACGTCTAGCTGATGAAATCTATCGCAAGCTGCGCAATACTTTCCGCTTCCTGCTGGGCAATCTGAAGGGATTCAATCCCGCAACCGATTGCCTGCCGTTTGAAAAAATGCAGCCGTTGGACCAGTACATGCTGGCGAAGACTGCCGACCTGACGACAAAAATCCTGAAGGCGTATGACGAGTTTGAATTTCATCGCGTCTATCATGCACTGAATGAATTTTGTAATTCAGAGTTGAGTGCGTTTTATCTGGATGTACTCAAGGACCGCATGTACACCTTCGCGCCCAGCGACCCGGCGCGTCTCTCCGCGCAGACCGCTGTGTGGAAGATCACCGATGCGCTGGTGCGACTGGTTGCGCCCATCCTCAGCTTCACTGCCGATGAAGTCTGGCAGTACATGCCGAAACTGGAAAACTCGCCGAAGAACGTTCATCTGGCGTTGTTCCCAAGGCCGGAAGATCTAGCACCCGCAACGGCCGCACAAATCACACGCGACTGGGAAGTGCTGCTGGCTGTGCGAGCCATCGTTTTCCAGAGCCTTGAGTCGGCGCGCAAGGCCAGCACCATCGGCAAGGGACTGGATGCAAAAGTAACGATATCGCCTGCAGATGCCGAAACACTCAAAGTGCTCACACAATATGCCGACTCGTTGGAGGAATTATTCAACGTATCGCAGATTGAAATTGTGAAGTCGCAAGATGCATCGACCACCGTTGTCACAGTTGCCGCGGATGGAACAAAGTGCAACCGCTGCTGGCGCTACACCGAAGATGTTGGCAAGGATGCACGCTGGGCCACGGTTTGTGCGCGTTGCGCCAAGGCCCTGGATGCCATCGGATTTGCACCACTGAACTCCTAAAACTTCTACATACCAGGCAGGAGACAAAAAGAACATGAACGACATCAACGAAGCGGCAGCAACCAAGGTCGCTGAAAAGATTAAAGATTGGCGCCCGGTAATGCTGTTGTTCACCGCCATCGTCATCCTGCTGGACCGGTTGACCAAGCACATCATCAAGCACCATCTGTCCACCGGAGACGCCATCGTTCTTATCCCCGGCTGGCTTCGCATAACTCATGTGATGAACAACGGTGCAGCATTCTCTCTCTTCGCGGACTCCGCATCGCCTGCGTTCATCCATCGCGCGCTGGTCGGTTTCAGCCTCTTCGCCGTAGTGATTCTATGCGTGCTGTTATGGCAGAGCGGACCGCAATTCAGCCGCATCTCGCTGGCCTTTGCCATCGTTCTTGGCGGCGCACTGGGCAACATGTATGACCGCATTCGATACATCTATGTCACCGACTTTATCGAGGTGCACATTTACCGCTTTCACTGGCCTGACTTCAACCTGGCTGACAGTGCCATTGTGATTGGCGCCTGCCTGTTGGTGCTGGAGATGCTGCGACCGCCAGCACCAGAGCACGGACAGCCCACACGAAAGATTTAGCCATTCATGAATGACAGCATCGTCATCCGCGGCGCGCG
>CAIZGA010000062.1 GCA_903932385.1 uncultured Acidobacteriota bacterium | reverse complement strand
TCCGAGAGGGTTGACGGCGAAGAGACCGTAGCCGCGGGCGTGCCAGTAGGTGGGATAGCCGGGGTTGCCCGGGTGGTCGAGGATGGCGATGGTTTCCGGTTTGCCCTTGGAGATGCCGGAGAGATAGCACCAGGTGCCGCGAGTTCCCCAGGCGGCGTCGCCGATTTTGCCAGCGCTGGTTTGGTAGACGCCGGTGGCGAGAGCGGATGCGACTCCGGCGACTTTGGTTTGGTTGCCGTTGGCATCGGTATAGACGCCGGATTTTTCTGTTGGCGATTCTAAAAATTGCGCGACGCGAAGGCCGAGCATGCCGTCTTTATCGTCAGTGAAGACGACGCGGGTGAGTGCGGTGAGAGTGATGACGAGATCGAGTTGGCGGTCGCCGTTATTGAGGCGGGTGATGATGTAGTCGGTGGTTTGGTTGAGAAGATCGTCGCCCGGAACGGTGGTCCATGTGGCGGTGGTGCGGAGTTCGCCGCGGGTGCGGCCGTTGCGGGCGAGGAGAACGCTTTTGTGATGGATGGAGCCCATCTTGGCGCGGCGGTCGGCGGGGATGGCGTCGGAGTTGTTCCAGAAATCAAAACCGTTGACGTTGGAATAGTTGAACCAGAGGCCGATGTGGTGCGGGTGGTCGGCGCGTTCGCCGGGGAGCGGCGGGTTCGAGCGAGTGAGCGTGGTTCCGTCGGGCGCGATGAGCGGGTAGAAGACGGGCTTGCGGAGGGAATCATTCCATAGATAGCTGGTGAAGGGTGCGCCGTCGATGGTGATATCTACGCGCTGGTTGGCCGGGTCTTGATGGAGGATGACCTGGGCGTGGACTGCAGATGTAAAAAGCATGGCGGCGATGAGGATGAATTTTGTCTGCATGGATTAACTTTCGTAGGGTTTGCCGGCGACGATAACTTGCTGGGTCTTGTCATCGAAGGTGACGCGCTGGCCGGTTTGGATGGCGGAGACGTTCATGCAGAGGGCGATGGAGTGGGAGTAGCCGGCGTCGATGGATGCGTTGGGAGTTTTGCGGGAGCGGACGCACTCCATCCAGTTGCGCATGTTGGCGGCGGTTTGCGGGTCGGCCTTGAGGACGGCATCGGTGGCAATTTTTTCCCCGGTGCCGAGAGTGACGGGCGCGAGTTGAATGGGTTGCATGTGCGCGTCGGCGGCGTCGCGCGGGGCGAGACCCCCTTCAGGCGTGACCATTTGCTTATCCATATCGAGCGAGCCGCCGGTGGAGTGGTAAATCTCTTTGACGCCGCCGGCGGAGTTGGTCTGGCGCGAGGTGTAGAGGACCTGAAAACCTTTGGCGGGATTGTCGAGCGGGCCGTAGTCGAAGACGGCAGTCATCGTATCCCAATTGGTGCGGCCGTCGTGCCAGGCGTAGATGCCGCCGTTGGCGACGACGCTGCGTGGATGCGGCAGGCCAGTGAACCAGTGCACGGTGTCAATCTGGTGGACGAGCCACTGGTCTGGAATGCCGGAAGAGAAAGGCCAGAAGAGACGGAACTCCAAATATTTGCGCGCGTTGAAAGGCTGCGGCGGAAGATGCATGAGGTAACGCTTCCAGTCGGTGTCTGCCTCTTTAAGTTGGGGGACAACGTCGTAACGGCGCCAGCGCGCGGGCTGATTGACGTTCCAGGTCATTTCAACCATGACGATGTCGCCGAATTTTCCTGACTTAATATATTCTGCCGCGTGCATGTAGCTGGGTGTGGAGCGACGCTGAGTGCCGACGGCGATGATGCGGTCTGACGCTTTGACGGCGGAGTGAAAAGCGCGGGCGTCGCGCATGGAGTGGGCGGTGGGTTTTTCAACGTAGGCATCGCGACCGGCGTGGACGGCTTCAACACCGTGGGTGGCGTGCTGGAAATCTGCGGTGGCGATGAGGACGGCGTCGACATCTTTGCGGGCGTAGAGTTCGTCGTTGTTGCGGACGGGGTCGACGGGCGTGCCGGAGTATTTGCTGATGTAGGCGGAACCTTCTTCGCGGCGGCGGGACCAGATGTCGGAGACGGCGGTTATTTGGAAATTCATCGCGGCAGAGTTGGTGAGGAAGGCGGGAATGAGGCCGGACTTCATGCGATCTCCGCAGCCGAC
>CAIZGA010000061.1 GCA_903932385.1 uncultured Acidobacteriota bacterium | reverse complement strand
CCGGGGAAGTTCGCGATCACAATGTCATACTCCTTGATGGCAGAGGCGTAGTGGCCCTGTTTGTAGGCAATCTCGCCCAGATAAAAATGCGCGCTGCCCGCGTAAGTGTTGTCCGGGTAGAAGTGAATTACGTCATTGAATTCCGCCGCGGCCAGATTGTATTTTGCCGCCATAAAGTCTCCATAGGCGGTCTGGTAGAGCTGGTCTGCCGGCGCTGCGCCGGTTGCCTGCGTTGCGGCTCCAGCTGCGTTGGTATCCAACGGCACGGCAGCGGATGGCTTACCCGGTGTGGTCGCGTCTGTGTTCGGCGGTGTACCCACTGGCTGCGAGCCCGGCTGGATGGCCGCTGCACCTACATTGGTGGTGTCAGGATGCTGTACGGCAGAGTTGATGCTCTGGGTCTGGTTCTGCACATCGGCCAGCGTCTTGGAGATTTTATCCAGCCGCGCTTTGAGTTCATCCACTGAATCATTCAGCGACTGAATCTGGCCGGAGATCTGCTCCACCTTGCCGCCCTGCGTGTCCTGCTGCTGGCGAACAGTGGTCTGCAAGGACTCCACCGTGGCCGACATTTTGGTCACCGAGTCCGCGGTCTGCTGCAGCAGTGTGGACATCGCGCCCATGCGTTCCTGATTAAACTGTTGCAGCTTGGCAACGGAGTCCTGCAGCTGCTGGACTTCATCCTGTAACTGGACCATTTCCTTGTTGACGGCGAAGGCGTGCGGCGTGAGTCCCGCAATCAGCAGGGCAACGAGCAGATAGCGATTGGCAATTCGGTTCATTCTTCAATCCTCTTGCTGCGGTGTGGTGCATCTACGTTGTAGTGCAACAGGCGCAGCCCGTGTTTGGGAACATCCCCATCTGCGAGCTGCGCCTGCGGTGTTCGCTGCGAGTGCAGCCGGTTTATTTGTCGGGCGTGAACTGAGCCCGGCGGTTCTGCTGCCAGCAAGCATCGGTCTCTTCGCTGCAGAACTGCTTTTCCTTGCCATAGCTGATAACGCGCAACCGGCTGGCTGCAACGCCCGCGCTGACAAGGGCATTCTTGGCGGCATTGGCGCGGTTTTCGCCCAGTGCCAGATTGTATTCAGCAGAGCCGCGGTCATCGCAGTATCCGCCGATAACGACTTTCACCGTGGGATGCGCGTTGAGGAAGGCTGCCGTCTTATCAATCGCGGATTTGCCGTCGGGGCGCACTTCATAGCTGTCGTAATCGAAGAAGACGTCGGCCACGTTGGCGTAGAAGACGCGGTCATCAGTCAGGTCGCTGCCGTTGGGAACATTGGGAGCTTCCGGAACCAGCACAGTCACCTTGGCGCTGGCTTCTGCCGTTGCTCCGCCATCACCCTTGGCCACCAGATGGAAGACAACCGACTGGGTCGGCGAGACAGTCTGCGTACCGTTCAGGTTCACGCTGCCGATGCCGTCAATCGTGGCGCTGGTTGCATTGGTGGTGCGCCAGTTGATTACAACCGACTGGCCAACGTTGATGGTCTGCGGGTCCGCGGTAATCACTGCTGTCGGTGCGGTGTTTGCCGTTCCTGCGCCCTCGGGGGCGGTGTAGTTCGGTTTGCTGTTCTTGTGGCAACCGGATGCCAGAACTGCAACAATGGCGGCTGCCGTCAGCGCCATCACACGAGTGCGCGCGAGATGCGATGCAAATTTCACAGTGATCCTCCCATACGTTCCTGATGCAAAAGTTGAAAACCCTTGTTGCGACAGCAGGATGACCGAACTGCTATAGCAACCATGACGAAATAATCGTAATTCATTTCACAAGTGCTTGTGAAATCAGGCCTCAAAACAATTGCCGAAATTCCCAACAGGTTGCGTACGGGGATTCGGTTCTAGTGCCAGCTCCAGTTCGGCATGGTGTTGCCGCCGCCGCTGGTGATTTTTTTACGGTCGGTGCCATCGGCCAACATGGTCCAAAGTTCACCATGCAGGTCGCGGCCATCCGGGCTGGCCTGGAAAGTAATGTGGCGGCCGTCTGGCGACCAGGTCGGGAAGTCGCAAACGCCGATGTCGTGGGTCAGTTGAATCCAACGACGGCTGGCAATTTCCATCACGTAGATGTCTGTACCGCCGGGCGCGCCGGGGCCGTACTTGCGGTTCCATGCGAAGGCGATGAACTGGCCATTCGGCGACCATGACGGCGAAGTGGCATAACCGCCGTCGGTCAGGCGCGAGATGTTGGTTCCATCGGCATCCATGATGTAAAGCTGTGGCAATCCGGAGCGGCCACTAATCCAGGCAATCTGTGCGCCGGAACGTGGGTTCCACACAGGAGATGTATCGGGGCCACGCGAGTTGGTGACTCTGCGCCGACCGCCGCCGCTGTTATCGCTCACCCAGATTTCGGGGTCGCCTGTGGCTGAGGAGGAAAACGCCAACTGGTTGCCATCCGGAGCCCATGCCGGAGACATATTCGTTCCGCTCATGTTGGCGTAGGCCACCAGGCGTCCCAGCAGCAGGGAATACATGCGGATGGTCCAGCCGTGATTATCCAGCGTGGTGAAGGCCAGCCGAGAACCATCCGGCGAAATGCGGGGCGAGAGTGAAATCTGTCCCAGATGCGTCAACGGATGCGCGTTCTGCCCGTCGTAATCCATCTCCCAGATTTCTTTGGTACCGTGTTGCGCGTGAACAAAATAGACATGGCTCTCTGCGATGCCCGGAACGCCGGCACCGAGACGCAGAATAATTTCATCAGCAAATTTGTGCGCAATTATGCGAGCGGATTCAACTGTGGGCGTGTCGGTGTATTGCTTGCCCAGCACCTGTGCGGTCTGCGTGTTCTTCGCATCAAACAGCCAGCCGCGAATCACCAGCGACCCGCCTTCCAGACCAACGGAACCGAAGGCGACCATGGAGGCATTGGTCGGCAGCGTGGCCCACTGCGTCAGATTGATTTCCTGTGGCGACCCCGGCATCACATTCGGCTGCATGCTTTTGGAGACGAGATCAAAAATTCCTGCATTGCCCAGGTCAGTAGAAAGCGTTGTGTCGAAGACCTGCTTCATCTGCGCCAACTGGCCGGGGTCGCCGTTGGTCGGTTTGAAATCAGCCGCAGCAATGCGGATGCGGGCACCGGTGTCCGTGCCGGCTCGAATCCAGTCCTGCGCCTGCGTGGGCAGTGTGGCGAGCGACAGAACCGCAGCAAGTGTGCAGAGGGTTGTCTTCAGGGTTGCAGTGGGGCGCATAGTTTTTCTCAAATTCATGCTCATAATGGTAGACGCTTCCTGTGAATATTTGGTGGTCTGGGCATCTGTTCCGTCAATGCTTTTTATGTCGTGTCACTTTGCGTAAGTAAAGACAAACTCAACATTTACGCGGCTGCCGGAGTAATCATTGGGCAACGGGGCCAGGTTGTCGATACGCTGCAGCGCGTGCATGGCAGACATATCCAGCGAGCCAACGCCACTGGATTTCTCCAGCCGCAGGTTGCCGATGGTGCCATCGCGCAGAATGTCGAAGGTCACCGTCACCTGCTTGCCGACGGCCTGCGATGGGTCGGCTTCAGATTTGTACCAGTTCTGCGAGATGCGCCCACTCATCACCTCTACATACCACTGGAAGCGCGTGCCGAAGGAGCTATCTGCGGTGTAGGCCTGCAGAGTGCCGCTGTTGTTGCTGACTGAAGCTACGGCGACCCGCATCCCACCCTGCTCGCCATATTGCGCCTTGTTATTCGGCGTTTGAACCTGCTGTTTGTATTTCGGCGGCGGTGGCGCGTTGCGGTCGGCCTTCTTGGTCTTGGCCAGCTTGTCTGCAATGGGAATGGCGTTGTCATCGGGCTTGGCAATGGCCTTGGGTGCGGTCACCGGTGCGGCACTGGGAGTTTCAGTGGCCAGCACATTGTCATTCACTGGTTGATCGCTGGGCAGTGGAATCGCGCTGACGGCGGTTGCTTGAATCGCATGCGCATCCAGCCCCGCGCCCCATTCATTGCCGTGATGCCGAAAGAGATAGCCGCCCGCGAATATCAACACCAGCAGCACGGCGTGCAGCGCAAACGCGCCGGCAAATCCCTGCTTGATTGGGTCCTGCGTCGGCAATGTCTCCTGCAGTTCCATCCTGCTCCATGATGATTGCGTTGCTGCTTACTTCACGTTCTTGTCAATCGGCTGCGTCACAATGCTGATGTTGGTAATTCCGGCCTGCTTCACCGCATCCATCACCGAAGCAAAGGCGCCGAAGGGAACTTTTTCATCTGCACGCAGGTAGATGATGCGCTTGTCTTCCGGCGTATTGGCCGATTTCTTCAGCACACTGCCCAGGTCGGTCAGATTCACCGGTACATCGCCGGTCGCGCTGCTGATGAAGACATTCTGTTTGCTGTCGATGGTGATTACCGTGCGCTGCTCGGTAATTTGATTCACTGTTTTTGTTTTCGGCACAGCCACGTCAATGCCCGACTGCAGCACCGGCGCGGTCAGCATAAAAATCAGCAGCAGCACCAGAACCACGTCCACCAGCGGGGTGACGTTGATCTCTGCCAGCGAAGTTTGCGTGCGGCCATTGGGGCCGGTATATGCCATTGCGTTTACTCCCGACCTATGGCGGCGTTTTCAATTGCATTCAGCAACTCGCGGGCGAAATCATCCATGCGCGCCCCGAACTCACGCAACCGCGCACTCAACTGGTTGTAGGCCACGCTGGCCGGGATGGCGACAAACAGTCCGGCAGCGGTGGTAATCAATGCCT
>CAIZGA010000060.1 GCA_903932385.1 uncultured Acidobacteriota bacterium | reverse complement strand
GTGTAGTCGCCGTTGTTGGTTGGCCAGCTATCGGCGCTGGGATGCTCAATCTGCGACGGCTCCAGGTCCTGTGCCATCAGGCGATGCGGCATTCCGGCCAGCAAGAGAATGGCCATGGCGGCTATCAGGCCGCGCTTTGCAATCTGCGGATTCGGCAGAGATTTCATCGGTGTCTGCAACCTTTCAAATCTTGTGGCGGCGCTGAACTATTTCAGCGTCTCAATGTAGGCGAACAGGTCATGCACGTTTTTGTCGGTGTATTTCGGGAACAGGTCAATGTGCGCCTGCACCGGGTCATCAATCGTGTACTTCACCTTGCTGGTGGACCAGGAGTGATAGACGCCGTTCGAATCATGCAGGCCAATGGTGAAGTCGTCGCGATAGGCGATGACGCCGGTAACTGTTTTGCCGTCTGCCGTGGTCACGGTGACTTTAGCGTGGCTGCCGCCAGTGCGTGCATTGACCGGGTAGAGCATGTGCATCTCGAGAGCCAGACCTTCATAGCGGTTGGCAATACCGGCTAGATCTCCGGTGGCTGAATGGCATTTGTTGCAGCCACCTGCACCTTCAAAGAAGGCTTTGCCGTCGGCGGCATTGCCTGTTTGCAGATCAGAAACATCCACGCCGCGGCGACCGCCCTTTTGCGTTGCCGTGACCAGCGCCCGATAGTGGATGAATGCCTGCAGGTTTTGCATGTCGGTATCGTTCAGGCTGAATGCCGGCATTGCCGTGTTGGCGCGGCCGTTGCGAACCACGGGAATAATTTTGTCGCCGTCTTTGTCATCGGCCACCAGCTTGTCGCGTGTCAGGTCGGGGCCGGACTCGCCGCCGGCCGCATCGCGGCCATGGCAGAAGGCACAGTTGTTCATGAATACGGCACCGCCGGCTTCAGCTTCCTTGCTTGGCTTAGGCACTTCCACCGGCGCGGGGGCCGGGGCTTTGGCCTGTGCTGCCTGCGCCATCATGCCGTTGCTGGCCTGCAGATAATGCGCCAGTGCAGGCGATGCCGCCGGGGAAGAGGCCGCATGGACATATGCCTGCGTGCTGAGAGATGCAATGGTCACTACGGCCACACTTGCGGCACGCATCATCCATATCGATATGGAATGGCACTTCGTCATGGTTTGGCTCCGATAGTTCATCTGGTTCTGCATTTGAGACACAACTCCCATACGCATGTTCACTGTTCGTCTGTCGGGATGGTGGGAGTTGCTGCACCACCATCATAAGCAACAGCGAAGATTTTGTTTATACCCACCAGGCGGCGGCGGGCTTTTCTTTGATGACAACATCGTCGAGAAAGCGAACGGCCTTGGTCAGGCCTTCTTCGGGCGAGAGCAGGCTGTCCTCGTGTTCGATAGATAGAACGTGGTCGTAACCGAACATGCGCAGGGTGGAAACAAATTCCCTCCACCACTCCGCGCCGTGGCCAAAGCCGCAGGTACGGAAGATCCAACCGCGATGCGCTTCATCGGTGTAGGGCTTGGTGTCCAGAACGCCAGTGCGCGGCAAGTTGGCTGCGTACATCTGCGTGTCTTTGGCATGAACGTGGAAGATGGCGTCGCCGAGGATGCGGATGGCGGCGATGGGATCAATCGCCTGCCAAAACATGTGGCTGGGGTCGTAATTGCAGCCGATGGCCGGTCCGGCAATCGTACGCAACCGCAGAAGCGTCTCGGGGCTGTAGACAACAAATCCGGGATGCATCTCAATCGCGATGCGTACGCCGTGTTGCTCGGCAAATTTTGCGCGTTCCACCCAGAAAGGCGTGACCACTTCCTTCCATTGCCAATCCAGAATCGTGCCATATTCTGGCGGCCATGGGCAGGTGACCCAGTTGGGCTCATTCGATGTGGGAGAGCTTCCGGGGCAGCCGGAAAAATCGACCACGGTATTGACACCAAGTTTTTCCGCCAGCAGGATGGTCTTGCGATTGATCTCCGAGGCCAAAGCGGCTTGGGCTTTATCTGGATGCAATGGATTGCCATGACAGCTAAGTGCGCTGATGCCGACGCCGTGCCGCGCCAATGTCTGCTGGAAGGCCTTCAGTTCGGCGGCATTCTCCAGCATCGACAACTTGCAGTGGGCATCGCCCGGATAGTTGCCGGTGGAAAGTTCCACCGTGGTGACGCCGAGGCCGGTCAGTTTTTCCAGGACCTTATCCAACGACAGTTGTGCGAGCAGCGGTGTGAAGACTCCAAGTTTCATGGCAATTTCCTTTGCGTCGAACGATCTTATTTTTTGCCGACTGGCATGTAATGCACCCGTTGCCAGACTCCGCCGGCGTGGGCGCTTTTCAGCATGGCGTCAATAATGCAGGTGGAACGATAGCCGTCGTCGAATGTGGGAAGCGGGGCTGGCTTGTCCTTCATCGCCGCGCCATTGCGAATCCACGCATAACCATCGCGGATGATGTTAGTGAAAGCATCGGCCCAGGATTCCTGATGTCCGCCGGGAAGATGCGTGTAGCGCAGAGCTTCACCGCTCACCAGCCCCGGATCCTTCATCATTAATCCATTTGGTTGGTCATGGCGGCCAATCCACAATTCGTTCTGCTGTTCCTGCCTCCACTTGAGCGAGAGCTTGCTGGAATTGATTTCCAACTCCACATCATTCTTGTGGCCGGGTAAAACTTGTCCCACAGAAAAGGATCCCTTGGCACCGCTGTCGAATCGTAATAGAACGCTGGCCAGATCTTCACTGGTCACTTTCACCGGCGTGCGCTCGCCTTTATTTTCTTTGCTGAATGCCTCAGCCGATGCGCCGGCCGAGTAGCGAACGGGAATTACTGTAGTGATGTCAGCCAGCACGGAATCAATCTTCAAGCCGGAGACATGCTCGGCAAGATCGCACCAGTGTGAACCGATATCTCCCAGCGCAGAAGTTGCGCCACCCTTGGCTGCATCAGAACGCCACGAATATACATTCGGATCCGTCATCCAGTCCTGCAGGTAGTATCCGTGGACAAAGTTCACGCCGCGCGCAGCGCCTTGCGCCACCATTTCGCGAGCCTGCTGCACCAGCGGATTGCCACGATAGTTGAAAGTGACCACATGGCCGACGCCGGCGGCAATCGCCGCATCACGCATGGCCAGTGCCTGTTCAGGATTCAGTGCCAGCGGCTTGTCGGAGATGACGTGTTTGCCCGCTGCGAGTATCGCCATCACCACGGGGAAGTGCATATAGTTCGGCGTGGTGTTGTGGATGACCTGGATATCCGGGTCGGCAATCAGCGCGTTGAAGTCGCCGTATGCGCGGTCCACTTTGTATTCGCGTGCCTTGCGTTCTGCCGAAGCCTGGCTGGAGCCGGCGATGGCAACAATGTCCACGTCTCCCAACCTGCGAACGGCATCAATATGATGTGCCGCCACAAAGCCCGGGCCAATCAGTCCCATTCCAATTCGTTTCATTCTTCGTTGGCCCTGCGGCCTGCTCCTTTCGCAGCGATGTTTGTTGTGTTACTTGCCTTCTGAAGCTGCCGGACGGGGATGCGTAGCGGTGCTGCCTTCCGTCATACCCAGTGCCCACTTGATGGCTTCAAAGTACATCTTCTGAATGTCAGGATCGTCCCACGCTTCTTCAGTGTGCCCGAGCGTGGAATAAAAGACACGGCCCTTGCCGTACATCTTGTCCCACGCCACGGCAAAGTCATGCTCAGGGCGATGAATGCGCGGCGCGTACTGGCCGGTGTAATCCAGCTTGCTCGGGTCCAGACTCAGCAGAACGTGGACCTTATCGCGCGACCATGCTTTGGGCTGATAAATCTCGTCGTACTTAGTGAAGGCTGCAGGGAAGTGGCGTGTGGCGGGGAAGTTCGGGTCTTCGTTGATGATGGGAGCCTGAAAAGTTCCCCAGGGATGCTGATCAAACCAGCCGCCAATCATCTCGCCATACTCCGGCCACTTGTAGTTGGTGTCCAGCGCGGCATGGATGCCGACAAATCCCTTGCCGTCGTCTTTGACGAACGAAATCATATCGGCCTTCTGGCTGTCGTCCATGGTCAGTTCGCCGGTGGTGCTGGCAAAGATGAGGCAGTCGAAGTAGTCGAGGTTCTTCGCATTGGCGCCGAGCTTTTTCTTGGTCAGCAACTCCGTGTCGGTGCGCATCTCGGTGTCCCACAGGCCGGTGCTGTGGCCCATGTTGTAGATGGCGGCCATGGCGGCGGAGACAGAATCATGCTGGAAGCCTTTGGTCTCGCCAATGACCAGCACATGCTTCAGGTGGATGGGCTTGGTGCGAATGGGCGGCGTAACATTGTCCACCGCTGGTGCGGCCGGAGCCGGTGTCGGCGTGGTCTGTGCGTTGAGAGTTGCTGCACCAAGGATGATGGCGATGAGGGCGGACAGAATCGTTCTACGTGTGCGCAAGGTGCCTCCTGATTGGGAACGTGGCGCCGGCTGAGGAGCATCACAGGCGCTGTATTTTCACGTAGAAAGAAAGTTACCATCATCCATGCAGGTCTGTCTTGCGCATCACTATGTCATAGTGATTGTGCTGCTTTTCTAAACTTCAGTAGTGCAGCAAATCTGCAAGGAGAACGTATGGCCGCCACACTTTCTCTCGGCGACCCCGTATGCGTAGCCGATGTTGGCGATATTTGTGGCGAGGGCGCGGTCTGGCATGACGGCGAACAGGCCGTGTACTGGACCGACATCAACGGCTCGCGTGTGCATCGGCTGACTGTTGCCAGCGGGGAATTGAAAACATGGAAATTTCCGCAGCCGGTCACTGCGCTCACGCTGACAACCCGGCCGGATGTGTTGCTGGTAGTGCAAAACTCCGGCGTGATTTTCTGGAAGCCAGCCAGCGACACGCGGTCCGCCCCCATCTACAGCCTGCCGGAGTGGCCTGCCGCCCGTTGCAATGATGCTCGTGCCGATGCCAATGGAAAACTTTGGATTGGCACCATGCAGAACAACATCGCCGAAGACGGCAGTGATTTACCCATTGAAAAAACTCTGGGGCGATTTTTCTCACTCGACAGCAGCGGCCGCGAACGTACTTGGAAACGCGAACTGATTGTGGGTAACACCGTGGCGTGGAACCCCGATGGGAATTTTCTCTACACTGCCGATTCCTTACGCAACCAAATCTATCGTTTCCGCTTTGCCGCAGATAGCACGCTGAGCGAAGAGTGCGTGTGGTTCGGCGCGCACGAACGCGGTCTGCCGGATGGTTCCTGCGTGGATGATGAAGGCTATCTGTGGAATTGCCGATACGGCGGCAACTGCATTCTACGTATTGCACCGGACGGAACGTTGGATCGCATCATTGAGATGCCGGTGCCCAATCCAACGACATGTACATTCGGCGGCAGCGACGGCAGCACGCTCTATGTCACATCGGCCGCAGCGGGCAATCACAGCCTTCCTCAGAATGGCGGCTTGTTTGCCATTGCAACGAATCGCTACGGTTTGGGAGAGAACCGTTTCCAATTATTAGAATTTCCAGCATCAGGCGTCACGACGAATTGACGGTAATGCACCAGAAAACGTATACAACAAGTGTTTCCATCAGCACGTGGAGCTGAATCCAATGAACGTCAAAGCAAGCCTCGCAGCCTTCGCCATTCTGATTTCACTCCTCACAACCGCATCGGCACAAAACACCGGCCATCTCACCGTAGATGCAACCGCAGCCGTGCATGAGGTCAGCCCGACCTTATATGGTCTGATGACCGAAGAGATTAATTATTCCTACGATGGCGGGCTCTATGCGGAGATGGTGCGGAACCGCACCTTTACCGGTCGCGGACCGCGATTTGAACATTGGCTGCTGTTGACGCACGGCAGTTCGCAAGCCACTACATCGGGCGATACTTCCGGGCCCAGTGCCGCGCTCAACCACAGCATTCAACTGACGATTACATCAGCATCGCCGACTGCAGAGGCCGGCATTGCGAATGACGGTTACTGGGGCATGGCGGTTCGCGCCAACACAATCTACACAGGTTCGTTCTATGCCAGGCCGCAGGGAGTCGGCGCGGCCCATCTTCGCCTTGTGGCGGATGACAGCAACGCAACGTTGGCCGAAGCAACCGTGCCGGTAACCGATGGAATTTGGCAGCGCTATAGTTTCATATTGAAGACCGGCGATGTTCGTACCAGTTCTGCAAACCATTTGGAATTGACCTTCGCGCATGACGGCGTTGTGAACCTGCAACTGGTTTCGCTGATGCAGCCGACCTACAAGAACAGAGCCAACGGCAATCGTGCCGACATTATGGAGTTGCTGGCGGGTATGCATCCGCATTTCCTGCGGCTGCCCGGCGGAAATTATCTGGAAGGCGACACCATCAAAGAACGCTTTGAGTGGAAAGACACCATCGGTCCGCTGGTGGATCGCCCAACACATCGCAGCCCATGGAATTACATCTCTACCGATGGACTGGGACTGCTCGAGTATCTGGAGTGGTGCGAAGATCTGAAGATTGAACCGGTCCTGGCGGTATACGCCGGCTACTCGCTGCGTGGCGAACATGTGACCGGAAAAGATCTCGAACCGTTTGTGCAAGACGCACTGGATGAAATCGAATTTGTCACCGGCGGGCCGGATACGAAGTGGGGCGCCGAGCGTGTGAAGGATGGGCATCCCGCGCCGTTCCCACTGCACTACATTGAGATTGGCAATGAAGACAATGCCGATCGCTCCGGCAGCTACGACAGCCGCTTCGCGCAGATGGCCGCAGCGATACGCGCAAAGTACCCGCAGTACAAATTAATTGCAACTACTCCGGTCAAGTCTACGGTTCCTGATGTGGTGGATGACCACTACTACATGACGCCGGAGCAGTTCTACGCCATCGTTCACAAATACGATTCGGCAGATCGCAACGGGCCGAAGATTTTTGTCGGCGAGTGGGCCACGCGCACCGGCACACCAACACCGGACTTTGGTGCCGCGCTGGGCGATGCTGCATGGATGACCGGCATAGAACGCAACAGCGACCTGATTGTGATGGCCAGCTATGCGCCGCTCTTCACCAACGTGAATACCGGCGGCATGCAATGGTCCACCGATTTGATTGGCTATGATGCGCTGCATTCGTATGGTTCACCCAGCTACTATGCACAGGCCTTGTTTGCCGCTCACATTGGCGACCACACGGTGCAGGCAACGGCGCAGGATGTGAACCCGAGATTCTTTTATTCGGCGACGGTTTCCACTTCGCAAAAAATTCTGCATCTGAAACTGGTGAATGCCTCGGACCAGTCGCAGTCGCTGACGTTGAGTCTGACCGGAATTTCCGGCGACGCAGCAAAGGTATACACCCTACATGCTGCCACGCGATGGGCCACCAATTCCATCACTAGGCCTGATGCCATCCATCCAGTCACAAGCACGGTTCCTGTTACCGCAAAGTCGTGGAAACACGATGTGCCGGGTAACACGATTGAAGTTGTAGAGATTCCATTGAAGTAAAGTTTGTGGAAGCTGCTCCGCTATGATGGTCTTGTAGGCTCTTCACCTGCACTGCGGGTGAGATGGAGTGCGGCTGACTTGCGGATTCTGGTATATGGCATCAACCACGCGCCGGAATTGACCGGCATCGGAAAATACACTGGCGAAATGGTCCAGTGGCTGGCCGCGCGCGGGCATGAAGTTCGTGTTGTTGCTGCGCCGCCGTATTACCCCGCATGGAAAGTTCAAGAGGGCTATTCTGCCAGTCACTATCAGGTGCAGCAGATGGGTGGCGCACGCGTCTATCGCTGCCCGCTGTGGGTCCCGGAAAAAAGCAGCGGACTCAATCGCGTGTTGCATCTTGCATCATTCATGTTCACCAGTCTGCCGGTGATGCTGGCGCAGATTTTCTGGCGGCCACAGATTATTTTCATGGTCAAGCCAACAGTGTTGTGTGCGCCGGCCACTATGCTGGTTGCCGCTGCCACTGGCGCCACTACCTGGCTGCACGTGCAGGACTTTGAAGTGGATGCAGCGTTTGATCTTGGCATCCTGCCTTCCGGCGGATTTGTGCAGTGGTTCGCCGTGAACTTTGAGCGTTTCTTCCTTCGCCGCTTCGACCGCGTCTCTACTATTTCTCCAAACATGATGGCGCGCGCTCGCGCCAAAGGCGTCACCGAGCAGCAGGCGAAGCTCTTTCCCAATTGGGTGGATATTGATGCCATTACTCCACAGCGCGGAGAGAATAGTTTTCGCCGCGAGCTTGGTTTGCAGAGCGACGATATCGTGTTGCTGTATTCCGGCAACATGGGCATGAAGCAGGGGCTGGAAGTGCTGCCGTATCTGGCGCGCCATTTTGACAACGACACGCACGTGAAATTCCTCTTTTGCGGAGACGGAGCTTTTCGTCCGCAGTTGGAGCAACTGGTTAGTGGGTTGCGCAATGTAACGCTGCTGCCGCTGCAGCCTTTAGATAAGCTGAATGATTTATTGAATGCGGCAGACATACATCTGCTACCGCAACGCGCCGGCGCAGCGGATCTAGTAATGCCATCGAAACTGACCGGTATGCTGGCCAGCGGGCGCCCGGTGATTGCCACCGCATCGAAAGGTACGCAGTTGGCGAATGTTGTCGAGCAGTGCGGCATCGTTGTCCCGGCAGCCGAACCGACCGATGAGTTGGATGGGTTGTATGCGGCCGTGCGCAAACTGATTGCTGATTCCAATCTTCGCCGCACGCTGGGCATCGCCGCCCGCGAATATGCCGAGCAGAATATGGGGCGCGACAATGTACTCGGCAACTTCGCTCTAGAGATTGAAATCAAGACGCAGCGCCGGGCGTAAGCATCCATCGCTTCCGTCGCTGTCGTAGAATGACACTGTTGCGCACCTTATTGCAGGAGCCAAACGCTTGAAGAAAGCATTGATTACAGGCATCACCGGCCAGGACGGCGCGTATCTGGCAGAGTTTCTGCTGGCCAAAGGATACGAGGTGCATGGCATCAAGCGGCGGTCGTCGCTCTTCAACACGGCGCGTATTGATCATCTCTATGAAGACCCGCACCAGCAGGGTCGTCACTTGTTTCTGCATTACGGGGACATGACTGACGCCACCAGCCTGATTCATATTGTGCAGAAAGTGCAGCCGGATGAGATTTACAACCTTGCCGCACAAAGCCATGTAAAAGTTTCGTTTGAGGAACCGGAGTATACGGCAAACTCTGATGCACTGGGGCCGCTACGTTTGCTGGAAGCGATTCGGATTCTTGGTCTGGAGTCTAAGACGCGGTTCTATCAGGCGTCGACTTCAGAGATGTTCGGTTTGGTGCAACAGGTGCCGCAGCGCGAGACAACACCGTTTTATCCGCGTTCTCCCTATGGTGTGGCCAAGCTCTATGCGCACTGGATTACGATCAATTATCGCGAGTCCTACGGCATCTACGCCTGCAATGGAATTCTTTTCAATCATGAATCGCCCATGCGCGGCGAGACTTTTGTTACCCGAAAAATCACTCGCGGTCTCACACGCATCAAAGCCGGTCTGCAAAAAGACATCTATCTCGGCAACCTGAATGCGATGCGCGATTGGGGCCATGCACGCGACTACATAGAAATGCAGTGGCTGATGTTGCAGCAGGAGACGCCAAAGGATTATGTCATCGCCACCGGTGAACAGCACAGCGTGCGTGATTTTGTTTCCCTCGCTGCAGAGATGCTCGGCATGAAACTGCGTTGGCAGGGCAGTGGTGTGGAGGAAAAAGCGCTGGATGAAAACGGCAATGTCATCGTTGCTGTGGATCCGACGTATTTCCGCCCGGCTGAAGTGGAAACGCTGCTGGGTGACGCCACACGTGCTCGCGAAGAATTAGGCTGGACGCCACGGACCACATTCAAAGAACTGGTCCGCGAGATGGTGGAGAAGGATTTAGAATCCGCGGAACGCGACGCTCTGGTCCGCAAGCATGGATACTCCAGCTATAACGTTCGGGAAACGTAGTCGGCCAATCGTATGCAAAAATCCAGCAGAATTTATATTGCGGGGCATCGCGGGCTGGTTGGGTCGGCCATTCATCGCGCGTTGCAGCAACAGGGTTACACCAATCTGCTTGTGCGCACTCATGCGGAACTCGATTTGACCGACCGCAACGCGGTGTATGAATTCTTCTCCATACACAAGCCGGAGTTTGTCATTCTGGCGGCGGCAAAGGTCGGCGGCATACTTGCCAATGACAAATATCCCGCAGACTTTATTCGCGAGAACCTGCTCATTCAGACCAGCGTGATTGATGCGAGTCTGCAGGCGGGCGTTCAACGGCTACTGTTTCTTGGTTCGAGTTGTATTTATCCCAAGCTATGTCCGCAGCCGATCAAGGAGGAGTATCTCCTGACCGGGCCGCTGGAGCCGACCAATCGCGCTTATGCACTCGCGAAAATTGCCGGCATAGAAATGTGCTGGAGCTATAACCGCCAACACGGCACTCGTTACCTCGCCGCCATGCCGACCAATTTGTATGGTCCAGGCGATAATTTCGATCTGGAAAAATCACACGTTCTGCCCGCGCTAATTCGCAAAGCTTCCGAAGCAAAAATTTCCGGCCGCAGTGAACTGGTTGTTTGGGGCACAGGCACACCGCGCCGCGAACTGCTCTACAGCGATGACCTGGCTGAGGCCTGCCTCTACCTGCTGCAGATGGATGACGAGCACTATTCGAAATTGTTGGATGGGAACGCGCCGCCGTTGATTAACATCGGCACCGGAGTGGATCACTCCATCCGCGAACTGGCAGAGTTGGTTTGCAGCGTTGTTGGCTTCACCGGTAAATTAGTTTTCGACACAATGCGGCCTGATGGAACTCCGCAAAAGCTGCTGGATATTAGCAGAATTCGTTCCTTGGGCTGGCAGCCGCGAACGGTGCTGGAAGATGGCATCCGCCAAACCTATCTGGCATCGCGTGGCCAGTGGGAGCCGCAGTAGCTCCTGCAGAAATCACTGTTTTTCTTCGCATCTTTTCCCTGGCGTCTGTGTTCCAACTAGCAGCACCGCGGCATTGCGACCGGGGGAGATGCCATGTTCTCAGTAACACGATGTTCAAGCTTGCGAAGTTTTCAAATCGCGACGCTATGCCTGCTCGCACTTTTCGCCGCAGCGCCCACTGCTTCTGCGCAGCTCAGCGTGCCGGCCAACGTCAAAGTAGGTGAGCGGCTGCTGTTTATTCTGGCCAATCAGGAGCGTCTACAGCGTGGTCTGAATGCCTTGCGCTGGGATGATGCGCTCTACTCCAGCGCCCACTACCATGCCACCTGGATGGCTCGCCGCGCCGACATCTCACACCAGTTTCCCGGCGAGCCGGACCTCTCTGCGCGTGCCTCAAAATTGGGCGCACAGTTCAGCGTTGTAGCGGAGAACATAGCAATCGTGAATGAAATCCACTCCGCGCATGATGAGTGGATGAAGTCACCCGGCCATCGCGAAAATCTTTTGGACCCGCGACTGGATTCTGTCGGCATCGCTTTCGAGATTCGCAACGGCCGATTCTACGTCGTGCAGGATTTTTCCCGCGCTGTGACGACACTCAGTTTTCAGCAGCAGGAACAACGAATTGCGCAGATGCTTCGTGACACTGGGTTGGTGGTGTATGACACAACTCAGGCAACGGATGCGGCACGACGCACCTGCGACCTCGACACCGGCTGGGCCGGCCCCACCAAACCCAACTTCACCATGCGCTGGATTAGCGGCGATTTGAATACAGTTCCCGGGGAGTTGAATCGCCAACTGGCCACCGGCAAATACACTACAGCGTGGGTGGGCGCCTGCAAGGCAAAAGACACCGCAGGTTTCACCGCCTATAGCCTGGTGGTGATGCTGTTCATGCGGCCGCCGCAGGAAGTTCCGCAGGTGATTGAGGAGACCCCAAACGCGTTGAATCAACCGTCGGCCACGCAGCGCCCGCAGCCAAAGGTCGCCGACCTTCCGCCGCAGCAACAGAATTGATTCGCGGATGCGCCGCCGACAGTTTGGCTGCTGTTAGTGAAGCTTTGGCCTTTTGACCCAGCCGCAGCGATTTGTTATAAAAGATGAGGCGCTCCTGTGTCATTCCCGGTGAGCGTTTGTGCCAATCATGTTCCTCAGTAGCTCAATGGCAGAGCATTCGGCTGTTAACCGAAGGGTTGTAGGTTCGAGTCCTACCTGAGGAGCCATAATTTTCTTCGGCAAGACCTCAAATCAATCCCAATGCTCCAAAGCTCATGCGAAAGGTAAATCATCGCATGGATGATATATGCTGGCTGCGTGAAACACTTCACCTACACACGACGGGACATCGCCTCCAACCACACGCCGCGGCAGATCAATCGAAATTTGATTTTCAATTTGATCCGTACGCGTCAGCCGATTTCACGTGCCGACCTCGCACGCATCTCTGGCCTGCAGCGCAGTACGGTATCGCTGATTGTGGAGGAGTTGATTGCCGGTCGCTGGGTGCTTGAGGGAACCACCGGAAAACTTCCGCGCGGTCGCCGCCCTACCTTTCTGCAACTGAATTCACAACGCGCTGTTATCGCCCTCGACGTGCATCCTTCGCAGACCACTGTGGCGGTGGCATCGTTAGGCGGAGAAATTGTTGCGCAAAGTTTGATACCGCCGCCAAGCAATGTGAACTCCGCTGTGAAGGCGATGGTGAATGGTGTTCGCAGCATGATGAACGCCAACAAGGACCGATCGTTTGACGGCGTAGGAATTACGCTGCCCGGTCGCGCTGATCTGGACCAGGAGCGCTTGGTGTTTGCGCCGAATCTGCGTGCGCCGATTGCCGACATCAAGGCCGAAGTGGAAAAAGCCACCGGGTTGCGCGTGGAGATTGATAACGTAGCCAACGCCTGCGCGCTTTCTGAAGTTTGGTTCGGCGAGAGCGACGGCATGCACGATCTGGTCGCTGTGCATGTGGATGAAGGTCTCGGAACCGGCATCATCGCCAACGGCAAATTACTGCGTGGTGAAAGCGGCATGGCGGGAGAGTTTGGCCATGTGCAGATTGAACCGAGCGGGCCTCTTTGTGGCTGCGGAAATTGTGGCTGCTGGGAGACGACTGCATCGAACCGCGCTGGCCTGCGTTACTACCATGAGATTGCGCCAAAGGCCGGTTTGGCTGCGATGCCCCACGAGTTCGCCGCTTCAGAGACGAGTAGATTCGTCCTGCCTTATTGCCGGATAACAGTGGATGGCGTGGAGAGCAGGATCGGGATAGGCTTCCTACCCGGCATACAGGACGAGGGAGGATGGAGGTGGAGAAGTGTGGACATAAAGGCGAAACTGCCAGCGGAACAGCCTAGACGGAGAG
>CAIZGA010000059.1 GCA_903932385.1 uncultured Acidobacteriota bacterium | reverse complement strand
TTGCCGTGGTCTTTCAGGAAGCGAATCGATTCGCGTGCAACAAAATTATCGAAATGGTCTTCTTCGGGAAGCTTGGATACACGGCCATTCGATACGCTGCCTTCGCGGCCATCCGGTGTGCGCTCACTTTTCCACGGATCACCTTCTTCCCGCCACAGGTCGTCAATCTCCGGTTGGCCGGCGCCGGAGTTTGGCCTGCCGAGCTCATCGGCGTATATCTTTGTCTTCGGTCCCAGATATTGAAACCACTCATTGAAATCAATTTTGTACTGGAAGCCATGCGTCTGCGCATCCACCCAGTGCATCTTGCCGATGAGCGCCGTGAAGTATCCCGCTGCGTTAAAGTGATGCGCCATTGTCTTATGTCGCGGAGAATATGGATGCGCGTTGTCCTGTGCTTCATAGTTATGGCTATAGAGTCCGGTCATCAACGAAGCGCGTGACGGAGTGCATACCGGGTTGGTGCAATAAGCATTGGTGAAGCGAACGCTCTCTGCAGCGAGTCGATCAAGATTTGGCGTGATGGCAACTTTATCGCCAGCTGCACCCATGCAGTTACGCTTGTGTTGGTCGCTCATCAACAGCAACACGTTGGGCCTCTTTGGTGCCGCTGATGAGGCAGCGTTCACCTGCATGGCCAATCCGCAAGTTGCGGCGGCTGCACCGGAGATAAAGTTTCTGCGGTCCATGAGCTACTCCGCTTTCACAGTTGCAATCGGTGAATCGAGAACAGGCGCGGACAATCCGCCGATGCTGCGACCTGCTGCGCTATCCAAATCGAATACGATGACATCGTTGTCGCCCTGTTTCAACCACGGTGCGGGTAGATACAAAGTCTTCTGCGGCCCAATGCTCCAGATACGACCGAGTGGGTGACCGTTCACCCAGACAAATCCTTTGCTGAATTGGCTGGTATCGAGAAACGTATCGCCAACTGTAGCGATATGCAGGGTGCCGCGGTAGAAACATGCACCAGTGCATCCGTTGGCTTTATATTTCACGGATTCGGGGTGCAGCATCGGTAGGGGATAAATCTTCCATCCGGTGAGGGTCTTGCCGGCAAGAGTAACTTGCTTGGTGATGCCTGCGCGTTCGCCACGAATCGCAACAGTGAAGTTGACGCGGCCGCTATTTTCCACCAGAATGTCCAGTTGCGTTTTACTTCTTTTCAAATCTACCGGCAGCGTGCTCTGTTTCAATCTACGATCGAGTGCACCGATTTGAATACCATTGGCATAGATGCGTGCGTAGTCGTGGAGTTCATCCAGCATCAGGTCGCCCTTTACCGGCCCATGAATCGTGGTGCGATACAAAATGTATCCATAAGCCTGGTCCACATCCTCCATGCTTTGCACCTGCTCGCTCACAATCGGTTTGGGCAATTGCTTCCATAATGAAATGGATTTGCTGAGCATTACCGGATGCACAGTTATTGGCGATGGGATATCCGGCACTGGCGGAGGTGTCACAGCGGTGGCACGTGCAATGGCATCGCGCATCATGAAGTATTTTTTCGTCGGCCGGCCGCTCTCATCCAGCGGAGCATCGTAATCGTAGCTGGTTACGTCAGGCTCATACACGCCGCGGTCGATGTTGGCACCGTTCATCCAACCAAAACTTGTACCGCCGTGGAACATGTACAAACTGATGGAGTAGCCCTGGTCGAGCACCCACTCCAGTTCATCCGTCTGTTTCTGCGAATTTGTCTTCTGGTGCTTCTGACCCCAGTGGTCAAACCAGCCGGCCCAATATTCGCCGGACATAAAGGGCCCGTCAGGCCGTAGCTTGTGCAGCAATTCAAAACCATGTTTTGCTCCGCCGGTGCCGAAATTGATGACAGCGGGTAACTCCGGCAGGGAACCGTTTGGCACCTGTTCTGGTCCGTCAGCTGTATACAGTTGTGCCTTGGTGAATCCGGCATCCACCAACGCCTGATGAATCTGCTCCATGTATGCGTGGTCTTTGCCAAAAGAACCGTATTCGTTTTCCACTTGCACCGCGATAATGGGCCCACCATTGCCAACCTGCAAAGGGGCTAGCTCCTGACCCAGTCGTGTGATCCAACGTTTTGCCGGCTCCATGAATTTCGGATCACTGCTGCGCACAACAATGCCGTGATCTTTCAGCAGCCACGAGGGATATCCACCCCACTCCCACTCTGCGCAGGAGTATGGCCCTGGCCGCAACAGAACATACAGTCCTTCCTGTTGCGCCTCGCGAATAAATTCGGCAACGTCATGCTGACCGCTGAAGTCATAAACGCCGGGGCTGGGCTCATGAAAATTCCAGAAGACATACATCGTCACTGCGTTCAGCCCCATCGCTTTTGCCATGCGTAGCCGAGCGCGCCAATACTCACGCGGAATACGAGCGTAATGCATCTCGCCGGTAATGATGCGGAAAGGCTTTCCGTCCAGCAGAAACTGGCCATTCTCCACCTTGAAGCTTTGTGGCTGCACAGCCTGTGC
>CAIZGA010000058.1 GCA_903932385.1 uncultured Acidobacteriota bacterium | reverse complement strand
CGGAAACACGGTCGGGAAATAAATGTATTTCGCCACCGACTGGTACATCTCCGCATCCTTCGCATACACATGCGGAGCTTCGCGGTTGAAGACCTGCAGCAGTTGCGCATCATTGTAGGGATCACACTGGTGCAGCAGGCAGTGCGTGCCGTAGTAGACAATTTTGAAGTCCACCATGGAGACCGGTGAGGTTTGTTCTGCGCGAACACCCAGCAGAATAAACACCAGACCGCCTGCAAGCAGCAGAAGCAATCCGCGAATTCGCGCAGTTGTCATGCAACGTACTCCTGAAAATTTGCGACGAATTCTTGCGGGTGATTTAGAGAGCGCGTGCGACCGGCTTCTTCTCGCGGGTGCGGACCTTCACGGTCGACTCCGCCGATGCCGCCAACTTGGTGGGATTGCACTTCTCTTCCATCCACGAATCCAGCAGGGAGCGTTTGAAACGCCAGCGATTGCCCAGGCGGAATGCCGGAACCTGGCCTTCAGAGGCATAACGATAGAGCGTGTCGCCGCTGATGCCGAGATAATCGGCCGCCTGACGTATGTCCAACACTTCGCGAACAATGCTTTGGGCCTGACCGCGCATGGTATCTCCTGCGGAAAATTGAATCCCGGAAACTTGTTTGTACCGTGACTGTGCGGGGCAATACAAGGGAAATCTTAGGGACGTACCGGAAGATTCACGTGTACTTCTGGTTTCGTAGGCAAAACATGGGAAATCAGTGGGTTGCGTCGTCCGGCGGGGCCGGTTGGCTTAGAATTTCGCGGGCAGATTCTTCGTCGGCGGCACTCACCTGCAGGTGAATTCCCCCGGTCAGCATGGGTGGGTAAAGGCTGCCCATCACCTCATCGCTGATGTGTACGTCAATGCCGGCAGACTCCAGCAGCGACCGCGCAAACATGGCTTCCATCGGGTCGGCACAGGTAAGAACCGTGACCAGCGAGTTCCCTTCATCCAAGCTCATGCTGTGATTCTAACTCTTGAAAACAATCGCCTGGCCGGTGGGCAGGCAAATTGGAACACAGTTGTTGCCGGAGAAGAATTTATCCACCGCAGCACGTGCGCCCGGGCAGGAGCCGAAACCGTAATCGTCAAATACGATAAATCCGCCCTGCGATAGCCGTGGCCAAATAAATTCAATGCAATCGAGTGTTGATTTGTACAGCACAACATCAATATGCGCCATGGCAATCTTTGCAGACTCAAGCCCAACAAAGCTCTGCGGAATCAAGCCGGGACGTGCCATACAGACCGAGCCGCAGTTGATATATTCCAGCACGCTATCCAGACAAGCATCGCCGAAGTCGCCGCATCCGTGGCTGTCAATCGAATCGCCCGGCTGCTGAATACCGGCGAAGGTGTCAAACATGTAGAGCTTCTTCTGCGAACCAGCGTCCTGCAGCATGTTGGCAAACATGGCCGACGTGCCGCCTTTGTACACGCCACACTCCCATATATCTCCGGGGATGTGCATAGCCTGACGCATTAACGAGTAGAGCGTGTGGCAGGCATCTGCCGCCACCAGTGAACGCG
>CAIZGA010000057.1 GCA_903932385.1 uncultured Acidobacteriota bacterium | reverse complement strand
TTCGGCACCACCTTCAAGGCCTATCGCCGTGAAGTCATCCAGAACATCCCGCTCTACGGCGAGATGCATCGCTTCATTCCTGCGCTGGCATCGTGGTACGGGGCCAGCATCTGCGAGATTCCCATCAACAACACCAACCGCGTGCATGGCCACAGCCATTACGGCATGGGCCGCACGCTGCGCGTTTTCTTTGACCTCATCACCATTCGCTTTCTGTTGCGCTATATGTCGCGGCCGCTGCATTTCTTCGGCACGCTTGGCTTGCTCGGCATTTTGGGCGGCACCGGCATTGCCGGCTGGCTGCTGGCCTTGAAGGTGATGACCCACCAGCACATCATGGCGTTGCACAGCCCCATGTTCGTCATCGGCGCAGTGCTGCTGCTGGGTGGCATGCAGATGATCGGCATTGGTCTGCTGGGTGAGTTGCAGGTTCGCCACTACCACGCACCCACGCTGCGCGCGCCGTACACGGTGGACCGTCTGGTGCGTTCGCGTTCCAATGAAGACCGAGTTATCTCAGATTTGTAAATTTGCGATAGCATCATTCGCATGAGCCAACCCACCATGAAAGCCATCCGCGTTACAGAAACCGGCACGGCACATGTGCTCGCGCTGCACAGCGTGCCTGTGCCGCAGCCCGCCGCCGGTCAGGCGCTGGTGCGTGTCCACGCATCCGGTGTCAACTTCATCGATGTCTACTTTCGCGAAGGCCGATATAAAACGCCGCTGCCGTTCACTCTCGGTCAGGAAGGCGCTGGCGTTGTGGAGTCCGTTGCCGATGACATCACCGAGTTTGCCCCCGGCGATGCCGTGGCCTGGTGCGGCTCGCAGGGCTCTTACGCCGAGTATGCCGTCGTGCCCGCTGCCAATTTGATTCGCATACCCGCAGGCATTACGTTTCAGCAGGCCGCCGCCGCCATGCTGCAGGGAATGACGGCGCACTATCTCGCCAAGTCCACCTACCCGCTGCAGCCGGGCGATACTGCACTCATCCACGCAGGTGCCGGCGGCGTCGGTTTGTTGCTGATTCAAATTGCCAAGCTCAACGGCGCGCGCGTTATCACCACCGTTTCCACTCCTGCAAAAGCGGAGTTGGCCCGCGCTGCCGGCGCCGACGAAATCATTCTCTACACCCAGCAGGATTTTCTCGCAGAGACAAAACGCATCACGCTCAATGAAGGCGTGAATGTGGTCTATGACTCTGTCGGTAAAACGACGTTTGATGCTTCGCTAAAGTGCCTGATGCCGCGCGGCATGATGGTGCTCTTCGGCGGGTCCAGCGGCGCCGTGCCGCCGTTTGACTTGATTCAGCTATCCGCGCTCGGCTCGCTTTACATCACGCGGCCCACGCTGGCCAGCTACACGCGCACTCGCGAGGAGCTCGAATCACGCGCCTCGGAAATTCTGCATTGGGTGGCCGATGGCACACTCAAGCTACGCATCGAGCATGTGTATCCGCTGGCGGAAGCGCGTCAGGCGCATCTTGATTTGGAGTCGCGGGTTACCACCGGCAAGCTGCTGCTGATTCCGTAGTTTTATTTCGAGATAAACATTTTTACTGCGGCAACCACCATCACGCATGCGAAGGTCTTGCGCAGCAATGCTTCCGGTATGTGCTGCGCCCAGAAGCCGCCGAAATATCCGCCAATCAGAAAGCCGACGCACAGCATCAGGCAGACTTTTACATCCACATTTCCGGCGCGGTAATACTCCAGAAACGCCAGCAGACCCACCGGTGCCAGCATCACGCCGAGTGAAGTACCCTGGGCCCGCAATTGGCCCATGCGTGCAATGTAGACGAGTGCGGGCACAATCAACACGCCGCCGCCGATGCCAATCACACCGGAGAGCGCGCCTGCTATAAGACCGACCAGCAACATGAGAAGTATCATGCGGAAAGCCTAGCAGCGATGCCGTTCCTGAACAATCTCCAGCAGCCTTATGCGGTTGAAATTAATAATTCACAGACGGCTTTTGACTTCCAATCGGCGCTCGAATATAAAACTTGTATCCACTGGATGAGGTGGAACTCTGCGGCCGGAAATTTTCAGGTCGTCAACAATTTCCCGTAGCGCAACAGATGTTCGGGAAGCGCGGTGAGAATCCGCCACTGCCCCGCAACTGTAATCGCGTTCGGCGACCGCCTGCATAGGCAGTTGCCCAACGGTGGAAGGTTTGCCATGCACCACTGGAGCGAAATGCTTCGGGAAGGTGTTTCCGCCGTAGACCACAGGCTCCACGCCGTGGCCAGCGCGTAAGTCAGGAGACCGGTCCGTTGCTCCACAGAATCCCGTCCCGAGGGGGACGAAGGAGCCAATATGTTTTCTGTCCGTGCCGCCGTGCCAACGCACGCACTGCTTCCTGCACATTCCTGGAGAGTCAATCTCCGCACTGTGCTCGCCTTCACAATTATTCTCCTCTCCTTTGCGCAACTTCATGCCGTTGTTGTGCGCGGCAAAGTTACTGACTCGCTCGGCGCCGCCGTCACCAATGCGCGTGTGGAGTTGATGCAGGGCAGCAAGGTCGTCACCTTTACTGTCACGGGGCCCGATGGCCGTTACGAACTTCGCAGCGCCGCACAGGGACGATTCGCATTGCTGGTGGTCGCTGCCAGTTTCCGTGCCACATTCGGCGGCGACTTTTACTCCAACTCGCTCGACATTGTTGACCGCGATATCGCGTTGCTGCCTGCCGTTGCCCAGCAGCAGATTGTGGTTACAGCCACGGGCACGCCGGTTCCGGATGCGCAAATCAGTTCGGCAGCCAGTGTTGTTCCAGCGGAAGATTTCGCCACTCGCATGGACATGGTGGATGAACTCCGCCTGGTGCCGGGCCTCGACGTGGTGCAGACAGGCCAGCATGGCGGCGTCACATCACTCTTCATCCGTGGCGGCAACTCACCCGCAAACATGGTGCTGATGGATGGCGTGCCGGCGGAAGACATCGGCGGCGTTTTTGATTTCGGCCCCATTTCCACCACCGGCATTTCGCAGTTTGAGGAGTATCGCGGCGCCGACAGCGTTCTGTATGGCTCCGATGCAGCAGCCGGCGTCATCAGTTTCAGTACGCCGAAAGGCCTGACCCTGCGGCCCATCTTCAACTACAGCGGCGAGGCAGGCAACTTTCACACCTGGCGCAATGACGCCAATATCAGCGGCGCTCTGCAAAAGACCGATTACTTCATCGCCGCATCGCGTGAGGATTCTTCCAACGCGCTGCCGATGGATGAGTTTCACATCGCCACTCTGGCCGGCAACATGGGTTATCAACTGAAGGGCAATCTCGCATTGCGCAGCACCGTACATTACAACGTCTCGGCAAATGGTCTGCCGGGCGCGTGGGATTTCTACGCCATCCCCAACGACGTGAAGCAGAGCGACCAGAATTTATTCTTCAGCAACTCGGTGGACTACCAGACGAATTACAAGTGGCACAACATTTTCCGTTATGCCGCCACACGCCGTCGCGATGAAGTCAATCAGTGGTACGCCGCCGGCATCCCCATTACTGTCACGCAATTCGGATTCACCAGCACGAACTACTACGGCAAGAACATCGGCATTCGCGGAGCCAATGGTTACGCCAGCAGCGGCCAGGCAGTGCTCAACTATGGCGGCACAACATATCCGAATCCGTACAACACGGTGGGCGACCGCGATCTGGGCCAGGCGCAGTCCACATACAACATCACGCATCACCTTACCGGCCTGCTGGTCTTTCGTGCAGAAGATGAGCGCGGCGTATTCAACTATCCCCAGTATTACGAATATGAGACAACCGACCGCCGCAATTATGACATTGATGCTGCATTGAATGGCGATATCAAGAACCGCGTCTTTTATTCCTTCGGCGGCGGCGTGGAGAAAAACCATCTCTACGGAACGCAGGCGGAACCGCGACTCGGCATTGCATGGTATCCCGTGAAGCCGGGAGCTGGTGTGATTCAAGGCACCAAGCTGCGCGCGAATTTTTCCAAAGGCGTGCAGGAGCCTTCAGTCGACAATGAATTCTTCTCGCTCGATGCATTTCTTCTGCAGAATGGTTTGACCCAACCGCAGGCCGCGCAGATTGGCGTAACGCCCATCGGCGCAGAAACTTCTCGCAGCTACGACGGCGGCATTGAACAAAGCCTGCTGGATGAGCGTGTGTTGCTGAAGGCCAGCTACTTCCACAATGAATTCGGCAACCAGATTGAATTCATCTCCGCCTATCAGGTCGCCAATCTATTTCCTACTGTGCCGAACTCCGACATCGTCGCGCTGGAAAATACCAATGGCGGTGCCGAAGCCAACACGCTCGACTATCGCGCGCAGGGAATTGAACTCGAAGGTGAGTGGCACGCCAGCCATCGCTGGTATCTGCACGTCGGATACACCCACATGGCCGCCACCGTGCAACATTCATTTTCCAGCGATGCCACCTGCCCCACCTGCAGCGAGAACCCCTACATCCCCGGCGTAGAAATCGGCGCCTCCTCGCCGCTGATTGGCGCGCGCCCGTTTCGTCGTCCGCCGGACATGGGATTCGTGGTGGTGAACTACACGCGCAAACGCTGGGCTGCCTCCGTCAAAGGCGCATTCGCCAGCCGCAGTGACGACTCCACCTTCCTCGGCTTTGCCGACCTGAACGGCGGCAACACATTACTGCTGCCGAACAAGAACCTCGACTTCGCCTATCAAAAATTGGACGCAGACCTGACCTGGAATTTTCACAAGCATCTGCAGCTCTTCGGGCAGGCGGACAATCTGCTGAGTGAGCAGCACATCGGGCCCATCGGCTATCCGGCGCTGCCGTTTAACTTCACAGCGGGGCTGAAACTCAGGCTGGGCGCGGAATAACAACCTGCACAAGCGATTCAACGTACTATCAGGGTGCGACTCCACATTGCAGTTCAAGATGTGGAGCGCACCCGAAATATTTTTTACGGCAAGAGGAGAATGCACCATGTTGCTAGCGATCAAAAAGATCAACGACTCGATTGCCGTGTGGCTCACCCGCGGATTTGGAACCATGTGGATCTGCTATGCCTTCATGATTTATGGCATCCTACCGGTCTTCAGAATTTTTCAACCGCAGGAAGCAGCATTTCTCTATTGGTCCAATTGGATTCAGCTATGGTCGATGCCGCTGATCTTAGTCGGCACCAACCTGCTGGGCAGGGACGCAGAAGTGCGCGCGAAACTCGACCATGAAAAACTTGCCAAGTCCTATGAGGAGCAGAAGCAAACCTATAGCCAGGTGATTGCCATGCTGAAGCAGCAGGAAGAAATCATCAAAGGCATGCTGGTGCAGGACAAAATGCTGAAGGCCCAGGACGTAGTGCTGGCAGAGCAGACACAAATCCTGAAAGATAAAATTACGCCGAAGAAGCGCGCCGCGAAAAAAGTTTAGAACGCTCTGCGCGGAACAAATTCGCGGATCATGTTCATCAACACGTCGCCCGCAAGATTGAATTCCATCGTCTTGTAGGCCACAGTGCTGCGGCTTAGCCGGTCCAGGTTCATGTCGGGATAAATAATTTCCTGCGCGATGTACGCCGCGCCCGCCGTGCCGCCCAGTTCGGGGATATTAACCATATGTCGGCCGGAATTCATGCGCGTCACAATCAGGCTCACAAACGGATGCGCCAGCCGCAACGTAAATGGGCCGGAGCCGCTCTCGCGGATGTAGCGGCCTTCCATGTTGAACATCGCTGGCAAAAAGAAATACTTCAACGCACCTTCGGTTTCGCTTTCCGCCACGCCGCCCAGTGCGCGATTCATGTGGTAGCGGACATTTTCTTCCAGCCCGTCGCGCCACTGCTGCACTTGCGTTGAGTAAGCGGCCACCTGGTTCGCATAGGCAATCGCCTGCGATGTGGTGGTAATCGTTGGCTGCGTGGGATACTGCGGGATGCTGTTGATTTGCGGCAACCCGCTCATCAACGCGCCTTCCACCAGATGCCGCGGGCTGTAGGTGTACTGCAGCCAACTGGCAAACTTGCCGGACATCGTCAGCGGGTAATAGTGGATCTCCGTGCTCTCGCCCTGGCTGCGGAAATTTTCCAGGTCCTTGCGTACCGCAGTTCGAATCAGTTCGCGCGCTACATTCGTTGCGGCGTCTCCGGCCAAACTGTAGAGTCCGTACTTCATCATGAACTCTGTTTTCTTCAGCTCTGGCGCACGCGCTTCATTCGGCAGAAAACTTCCCGCCAGATACGCCGCCGCCGCCGTCGAGCCCAGCTTGGCAAAATTCACCGTCGTGCGCCCGCCCCATGTTTTGGTGATGGCCACGGAATCCACCGCATGCAGCATCCGTTCCGCGAAACCATCTTTGAAACTTGCAGGCCGGTAACGCGGGTCCTCGCGCAATGCCAGCGGCAGAATTAAGTTGCCCAGCAGATAACGCGACTCGCTGGCCGCAACGCCTACTGCCGCGCGCCGTCCCACATAGCGCAAATTATTTTCGCTCGTGTCCTGCCACGCGGTGATCTGCGTTTTGTAGGTGTCCATCGAGTTGTAATAAACCGTGCACGCGTTTTGATTCGCGGGCAGCGTGATGGCACAGTTGGTACCGTTGAAGCCGCCCACCGGGGCCTGCGGCAGCGCCGGCGTCGAGGGAATGTTCGGGATGCCGGCCACCAGCGTCATGTCCACCAGGTTGCGGAATGAAAACGCGCTGCTCACATAATTGCCGAGGAAGCGGCCAAAGTTCAGCGGCGGGACCTCCGGCGGCAGCGTGTAGGAGGGGCCAGGGCCTTCAGTCGGCTGCGAGAACTGTTGCGGCGACGCATGCGGCTGCAAATTCGGCGTCGGCGCATCCGGCAGTTCAGCGGCAACACCCAGCGTTGCGCTGCACAGTAGTATTGCAGCGGCAACCATGTTCCAAATTCCGATATGCCCACGCAATTCGCATCTCAACATGCCG
>CAIZGA010000056.1 GCA_903932385.1 uncultured Acidobacteriota bacterium | reverse complement strand
TGCGGTCGCGATACGCGCCTTCATAGCGATGCTTGCGTGCGTTCCACGTGTACACCACCACCTGGTCAAAGTCATACATCAGGCCGGAATGATTGGCCGCATACGCCACGGCAAATTCAGAAACCTCCGGCCCCCCGCCCAATCCTGAATTTTCATCGTGAACTGAATCCAGCGGATAGACGCCCATGAAGCGTTCGCCTTGCCCCAGTTTCAACAATGCATCCGGAACATCCACATCTAGCGAACGCGCCAAAACCCAACCGGTGCGGCCCTGCGCATCGCGCGCCAGCCACCAGTCTTCCATCGGAATCTCCGGCGCATCGGCCGTCTTGCCCTCGCCGGATTCACTCGCCGGCCTGGCCACCGGCGACGCCTGTGCCGGCGCCTTGGGCGCAATCGCCCGCTTCAGCAGCTTTACCTTGTCGTCTTTTTCCAGCAGATACAGCCATGTCGTGCTGCGCCCCGGATGAAGATGCATGCGCGCTTCTGCACTGGCCGTAGCCGTAGCAACATACGCATTGGATTTGTTCTCTTCCGCCAGCGCGTTGAAGGCATCGGCGGTTTGTTGGCTGGCCACGGTTGCTTCTTCAATCCAACCGGTCTCGCCCTTGGGCGTACGCACATGCAAAAACCGCTTGCTGTGTTCCAGCACTTCCAGCGGCTCTCCGTTGGTGACTGTTGCGGTGGTGCTGGCGAGAACAGCCACGCGGTCCTTCAGAAACTTTTCCCGCGGCAGCACATAAACTTTTTCACTCTGCCCGCGATGGCTGAACTTGTCGCAACCGCTCAGCAGCGTTGCCATCCCCAACAGGCACAGCACGACTGCGGCACCCTTGCGGTGCACAATAAATTTCGCAGATTGCTTCCCAAGCGGCATGAAATCGTTTGTCCGGCTATGGCTAGAGGTGCTGAAGATATTCAGGCTCGGCAGTGTCTTCAGAGTTCGAGAATATCACTGCTCCAAAATTCTTCCGCTAGTGCGTCACAGCCAATGCGGTCGGCGTCGTTCCCGCGGCAGAGGAAGAAACCGCATACAGCCTGCCCGGATAATTCGCGTCAAAGCCGAGAATCTCCACGGCCGGCGATCCGCCCTGGCAGACCGCCACAATGTAGCTCGAGCTGTTGTCATACGCCAGCGCCACCGGCTCATTGCCCGTGTTGTAGGGAGTGCCCGGGGTGGCCGTCAGCTGCCCGACCGAATCGGTGAAGCCATCCAGTTGCCCGTCCGTGTAATCGCCGGAATAGACGTAGGTGCCTGTCTTGCTGAAACTGACCGCGTGCGGGTTTGTGGCCACGCCATACGGCACGCCGCCAACGGTCTGCGTCTGGCTGCTGAGTGCGCCATTGGTGGAGTTGATGCTGTAGACCCACAGGCCGGGGTTGGTCGCGCCGCTGCGCGCAATGTAGACAAACGCCGTGTTGGGATCAATCGCCAGTGCGTTGTCGCTGTCGCTGTTCGTTGTGGCGTAGGTCAGAATCTGGCCGCTGGTGCTGACCGATCCACTGCTGGTGGTAAAGGGAAACACCAGCGTTCCGCCTGATCCCAGCGCGGCAAAAATAAATGCGCCATTCGGGGCCACTCGCACCTGCTTGGGAACGGCGCCGGTAATGGCGTAGGTCACCGGCGTGCCTGCGGTCAGCAATCCGGTGGTCGTATTGATCTGGCCGACGCAAAGTGTCTGGCCGTCATTCGCCAGTTCAATCAGCCACTGTCCATCCGGTGAAACATCCAGCGAAGAAACGCCGCCGGAGCCACCGCAGGACTGCAACGCCTGTCCGCTACTCAACTGCGTCAGCACGCCG
The DNA here is from genome assembly GCA_903932385.1 of uncultured Acidobacteriota bacterium. Taxonomy (GTDB): domain Bacteria; phylum Acidobacteriota; class Terriglobia; order Terriglobales; family Acidobacteriaceae; genus CAIZGA01. The sequence goes on along the minus strand of CAIZGA010000056.1, from coordinate 1,363 downwards.
CCGGTTCCGATGGAGTATCCATACACGCCGGCCGTGGTACCGACATACACATAGGTATTAGGAATCGTCACCGCAACCGAAGTCGGCGTGTAAGTGAGCGTGTAGGGCGAGCCGCTGACCGCAGTCAATGCCGCGCTGCTGATCTCATACGCATTCAGCGTGTTTGAGCCTGCATTGGCCACATAAACATAGTCGCCATTACCGCTGCCGTTCGAACTGCTGCTCGAGTACTGCGACTGGAAGAATCCCGCGCATCCGGTCACCAGCAGCAGCGACGTCGCGCCGGCCACTCCACAAAATTTTTTCAGTAACGACAATTTCTGCTCCCCTGCCTGCATTCCAACTCACAATTCCCGTCTGCAACAGTCTATCCCGTAACCTGCATTCGCCGCGCATGCGTCACGTATGCTGGAGAAAGTTCATGACCCGCGTTCCGCCAATCCGCATCCCGCTACTTGCCGCGCTGGCTGCTCTACTTTGCGTCGGCACACTTTGCCAGTCCAATACCTCGTTAGACGCAGCCCAAACAAATTCATCAACCACTGTCACGCAGGATTCACAACATCTCGAATCCAGCATTCGTGCCGAAATGGACTTCTTCGCTTCCGACAAACTACAGGGACGCGGCAGCGCCACGCATGATGAATATCTCGCCGCCGAATACGCCGCCGCACAATTCCAGGCGATGGGTCTGAAGCCGGGCGCGAAGGACGGCAGTTATCTGCAACACGTCCTGCTCCCGCAGGCCTTACCGCCGCTGGCACGTCGCCTTCTAGCCAATCTCGACCACACTCCGCGCGTTGCCACCACCAATGTCATCGCCATCCTGCCCGGCAGCGACCCGGCCCTGCGCAATCAGGTCATCCTGCTCACCGCGCATTTGGACCACCTCGGCATGGCCGCAGAGAAATCCGGCGACTACATTTACCACGGCGCCGATGACGACGCCAGCGGCTGCATCGCCGTGATGGAACTGGCGCGCAATCTAGCCGCCGGCCCCGCGCCGCGGCGCACCGTGATCTTCGCTTTGTTTGGATCTGAAGAACTGGGCGGCCTCGGCAACGCCGGTTTTCTAGACCACCCTCCCATACCGTTGAAAAACATCGTCGCCAATCTGGAATTTGAAATGATTGGTTGGCCCGACCCTGCCATCGCAACAGGCAAATTATGGCTCAGCGGCTATGACCGCTCCAACCTCGGCGCAACGCTCGCCCAGCACGGCGCGCCCCTCGTGCCCGATCCGCACACCCGCGAAAATTTTTTCCAGCGGTCCGACAATTACGGCCTCGCGCAACGCGGCATCATCGCCCACACTGTCTCCAGCTTCGGCCTGCAGCCGGAATACCACACGCCTGCCGACGAC
>CAIZGA010000055.1 GCA_903932385.1 uncultured Acidobacteriota bacterium | reverse complement strand
TGGCCGGGGCCGATGGCGCGCTGGGGTTGGATATCCAACTGGCGCTGGCAACGGCGGTGCAGACGGTGACGGTGAATGACAATCCTGTACAAGTGGAGTCGATCAGTACGCAGCTGGGTCAGGTGATTTCCAGCAGCAAGATGACCGGCGTGCCGTTGAACGGGCGCAGCTACACCGACTTGATGGCGTTGCAGCCGGGCATTGTGCCGGCGAGTTCTGCGCAGCCGAATGCGGTGATTATGACGGGCGTGACCAGCACGCCGCCATCGGGCAACGCGAACCCGGGTGCGCTTTCCATCAGCGGGCAGCGGGAGACGACCAATGGGTTCCGCGTGAACGGCAGCGACGTGGAAGAAGACGTCAACATGGGCACATCAATTTTGCCAAATCTGGATTCGATGGCGGACTTTCGCGTGTTGACCAGCAACTTTGATGCGGAGTATGGAAATTATTCCGGCGGTCAAGTGCTGGTGACGACGAAGAACGGAACCAACCACTGGCATGGCGATGCATTTGAGTTCCTGCGCAACACGGAACTGGATGGGCGGAATTATTTTTCGCTGACGCGCGCGAAGTACAACCAGAACCAGTTTGGCGGAACACTGGGCGGGCCGGTGTTGCGCGACAAATTATTTTTCTTTGCGGATTATCAGCGAACGCTGCTGAGTGAGGGCATCGATACGGGATTGATTTCTGTGCCGACACTGGCCGACCGCGGCGGCAATTTGAGCGATGTGGCCGGGTCGCTGAGCGGCACAGTGAATGGCGATGCGTGGGCGAGCCGGTTGAGCAGCCAGTTGGGATACACGGTGAGCAACGGCGAACCATATTATTTTTCCGGCTGCGTGAGTGCGAATGATTGCGTGTTGCCGAATGCGCAACTGCCGCAGAGCAAGTGGTCAGGACCTGCGCAGAATTTGCTGCAATATATTCCGCAACCGAACCAGGGAGCGAATGTGTTTTCGACTGCGGCGCAGAATGAGACTCTGCGGGATGACAAAGGCGCGCTGCGGGTGGACGTGAACACGAGGCTGGGTAACGCATACGGCTACTACTTTGCCGATGATTATCGCGTGAACAATCCATATCCCACGGGGCAGGGCGGAGCGGATGTGCCGGGATTCAATGCGTTGAACCAGGGCCGCGCGCAGTTAATGGCGTTGAGTTTGACGACGATCTTCGGCGCGGATGCGGTGAATGAATTTCACTTCAGCTACATGCGCAATGCGAACAACATGGGCCAGCCGCTGGGCGGAGTGGGGCCGAGTCTGGCGTCGCAGGGATTTACGAGTGGCGGCGCGGGCATCGTAGCGTTGGCACCGGCAATTGAAGGCGTGGAGAACCTGGCGTTCAACGACTTTACGTTGGGCGTGGACACGACGGGGCTGGAGCAGTGGAACAACATTTACCAGTGGATTGATAACTACTCTCGCGTGGAAGGGCAGCACAATTTTAAATTTGGCGGCGAGTTTCATCTCGACCAGATTGATACGCATGCCGATGTAATCAACAACGGCAACTTTGCCTTCAACGGCAGCGAGACGGGGCTGGACTTCGCGGATTTTCTGCTGGGCATTGCGAGCAGTTACACGCAGGGGCAGGCGAACAGTTTTTATAATCGCAACCATTATGTGGGGCTGTACGGGCAGGACAGTTGGAAGCTGCGGCCGAACTTGACGGCGAATTACGGCATCCGCTGGGATGTGATTGAGCCGTGGAGCGAAAAATATAACCAGTTGCAAACGCTGGTTGCGGGCGAGCAGTCGGTGGTGTTTCCGGGAGCGCCGGTGGGGCTGGTGTTTCCCGGCGATGCTGGAGTGCCGGCAACGCTGGCTGCGGTGCATCACACGAATTTTTCTCCGCGCATTGGGCTGGCGTATGCACCGAATCCGCGCAATGGAAACTGGCTGCTGGGCAAGCCGGGCGAGACGAGTTTGCGCAGCGGATTCGGTTTGTATTACACGGCGTTTGAGGGATTGTCTGCGGGAATCATGAGCGCGAATCCGCCGTATGGATTTACTTATACGAGCGCCGCGCCGCCGCTGTTGACGACTCCGTTTATTACAGCAGCAACGGGCGCGAGTGTGGGGCAAAGATTTCCGCTGCCGAGTGTGGCCTTCGGCGCTTCGCCATCGCATCCCAATGCGAATGTGAACTGGGCGGACTTTGAACCGCTGGTGGGCATACCGGCGGTGAGCAACAACGATGTGGTTCCATATGCGGAGAACTATATGTTTTCTGTGGAGCGGCAGTTGGGCGCGAAGAGCGTGCTGGATGTGAGTTACGTCGGAACGGAAACGCATCATCAGTTGGCGTTGCAGGAAGTGAATCCGGGCGACCCAGCACTGTGCCTGAGTTTGAGTGAGCCGAGTGAAGTGGCGTCGGGTTCGGCAACGTGTGGGCCGTTCAACGAGAGCAGTACGTTTACAACGGCGGGCGGACATGTGGTGCAGGGAACGCGCACTGCATTCGGGCCGCAGTTCGGCAGCGTGGAATTGCAGAAGACGATTGCCAACGCGCACTACAACGCGCTGGAAGCGAGTTTGAAACATGACTCCGGTCCGCTGGAATTTTTGGCGGCGTATACGTACAGCAAGTCGATCGATCAATCGTCGGGATTGCCGGAGCCGTTGAATCCGGTGAATGCAGGATTGAGCCGCGGGCTCTCTGCATTTGATTTGCGGCACAGCTTTGTGACGAGCTACCGGTATGAGCTGCCGATTGCGCGAGTGGTGAGTGGGCATACGACGTGGACACGCGGCTGGTACGTGAGCGGCATTGTGCGATTCACGACTGGATTTCCGGTGACGCTGTACAACAACAACGACACATCGCTGCTGGGCACGATACCGAACGGCATCAACAACAATGGTGTGGATACACCGGAGTTTTCCGGCGGCGCTTTGGGCGTGAATCATGACCCGAGCAAGGGGCTGGCGTTTGATACGGCGAAGTTCAGCCTGCCGGCGCTGGGAACGCAGGGCAATACGACACGGCGCTTTTTCTACGGGCCGGGCACGGAAAATTTTGATACCGCAGTGATGAAGCAACTACGCATAGGTACGAACGGTTTGCTGGAGATGCGTGCGGAGAGCTTCAACACCTTCAACCATTCGCAGTTCTTTGGCGCGGCCGCGGTGGACGGCAACATCAGCAGCCAGAATTTTGGTGTGATTGAAAACGCTGCATCGCCGCGACTGGTGCAGCTGGGCGCGAAGTATACGTTCTAAATTTGTGTGAGATTATTTTTTCTTGCGCGACTGGGACGGCGTGGAAGTGTGCACGCCGCTGAGGCTGGCCATGTATTCCGAGATGCCGTGGAAGAGCGAATCGGCGACGCGCTGGCGATATTTTGCATCGCGGAGTTCTTTCGCATCCTTCGAGTTGGTGACGAAAGAAATTTCCGTAAGGATGGACGGCATGTTGGCGCCGATGAGAACGACGAAGGGCGCCTTCTTGATGCCGCGATCTTTCAGGCCGGAGTTGCCGCTGACCAGACCGGTGTAAAGTTGCTGCTGCACATCGATGGCGAGTTCGCGCGACTCTTCAATTTTGTCGTCCATGGTGATGCGCTTCACGATGTCGCTGAGGTCGTGAATATTTTCCGCGCTGGTGGCGTTCTCGCGCGTGGCCACTTCCAGTGCA
>CAIZGA010000054.1 GCA_903932385.1 uncultured Acidobacteriota bacterium | reverse complement strand
GTTCAGCTTCTTTTGGATCGCGAATGTCGGAGAAGGTTCCCAGGTAGTGCGTCACCTGGCCGGAGGAATTTTTAATGCCGGAAATCGAAAGCCATTCGGGATAGATGCCGCCGTCTTTGCGCCGGTTCCAAATTTCTCCGGACCAGCAACCCTCATGAGCCAGCGCCTCCCACATGTTGCGATAGAAGGCGGCATCCTGCTTGCCGGACTGCAGGATGCGCGGCGTGTTGCCGACTGCTTCTTCCGCAGTGAATCCGGTGACGTCAGTGAACGCCTGATTGACTTGCAGGATGATGCCATTCGCATCGGTGACTATCATGCCATCGCGGGATTGGAAGGCGACGGCCGCGATGCGAAGTTGTTCTTCAGCGCGTTTGCGTGCCGTGATGTTCTCCGACATGATGACGATGCCGCCGAGCAGGCCGTTGGTTTCATGCCATGGACGAATTTCCCATTTGATCCACTCGACGCTGCCGTCTACCTGCGGTATGGAATCTTCTTCGCAACTTTCATGCGCACCGAGCTGGCAACGCTGCAGCACGTCCTTCCAGTGGATGGCCATGGCTGGAACAATCACACTGTAATTTTTGCCGACAATCTCCTGCAGCTTCACGTTGTGGTCCTGCAGCCAACGTCGGCTGGCAAAGATGCAGCGCATTTCGCTGTCGAGCATCACAATGCCGGCCGGCGCATTGTCGATGAGCAGGCGGAGTTTTACATTGGCTTCGGTCAGTTCCTGCGCGTTGATTTCGAGGGCATTCTCTACCAGCAGCTTTTCGCGATCGGCTTCATGGTAGGCATCATTGATGGCTTCCAGCAGTTCCGCCCACTCGCCTTCGACTTCAATCTCCTGACCGAAAATTCGCCGCAGCTGGCGCCGCAGCAAACGATGGCTCAACAGGCTGGACGAAAGTGAGGAGAGTGTCTTCACAATGTAGACTCTTCGATGGTGGTGAGCGTCATGGTCTGGTTATGGAGACGGCACCCGACCACATTGGAAAAGGGCGCGAGTTCTCCATAGGAGTAGAAGCCTGTAATGGTTGGAGACGGTCCAAGGTGCTCGCGCACGATATCCAGCTCCTCTTCGGTCAATTGACCCATCACGAGCCTGCGTCCGACACAACTGACAATCAGACACAAGCTACTGTTTGCATTCCCGTCGAGTTTTGCCGACTCTGCTGCCATACCGGAACCGTCGATGAGAGAATCAACGTCGGTTTTCATCAGGCGGCAGAATCCACCCTGGGGTACATCACCTGCAAATGTGAGGCTTTGAGCCTCTATATCAACTGCGAGCAAAGTTCGTATAACCGGTTCGTCAAACTCGGTTGGTCGCACTGACAAGGGAAAGCGAAGACCGCTGCTTGGCAAGTCTTTTGCAAGCTCACCAAGGTACTTGGTGTATACAGTCAAGGCGGGTTTGTAGTCAATTTCAAAAACAACATTGCCGCGGGAACGCGTGACTAAACGCTCCGCGCCGAACTCATGCCAGCCGGCCACGCAGCCGAATTTTGCATTTATATCGCCGAAAAACCCAATGATTGCCAGCATATTCTGTGCAGCGGGAGCGTCAGCCATCACCCAGGTGCTGGAAAATCGCGCGCCGTCTCCAGCCAGGCCGCCGGTGACGGAAACGCCGATGCTGTTCAACCCACGAGCCAGGTCGCTGCCGTTGACAGAGAGGCCGTCTGAAAGAACAAAGGCGTGTCGCATCTCAGCAGCGTTGAACTGCTTCATCACGCCGGTGGCCAGCGCCTCCAGGTCTTCTCCCGGAGTAACGCCTACGCTGACTAACTTGACGCTGCCTTTATTGAAGGTGACCGCGGTGACGACGATATCCGCATCGCTGATGGTGGTATTGCAGATGCTGCCGGAGGAACTGCAGCCGACAATGTGTGCGGTGGGAAAGAGCTTGCGCAAATCATGGTAGCAATCCGGCGAGCGGAAATATGGTGCGTCTGAAAATGCCAGAACAAGGTTTGCGTTAGCAGCAGAAGGAGTTGGAGCTTCCCATCCTTTTTCCGATGTCCATCGAAACTGACAAATTTCCATGATCAGGAACTCCGTAACATGTTTACGCATTCTGCTGCCATGCGTTTGCTCGGTTGTACGAATAGTTCGTGAATCTTCTGTGGATAATGACCAGTTACATACTACGTGTTGACGATTTTGTATCTCCGGGAGGATGAATTGCAACCTGAAAAAGTGAAACAAAAAATACTATCGCAAGAGGTTCCTGAAATGGCAGTCTATGTCACTGGCAAACTGTTCTGCAAGAAATAGATAGCTTGTGGTGTGACTATATGTGTGCACGTATATTCATGATTGATATGGATGGTTGGGGCTGCGGCAAACCCGACACGGGAGTTCCAAGATGAAAATATTCGTACTAACGCTGGCGCTTTCCATTACAGCGATAACTCATGCCCAAGCACATGATGATGACTCTCTGATATTCCAGACATCAAGTGGCTGGTCTGCACGCGTCAATGTCGAAGCCGGCACAGTCATGGCTTACGGCATTAATCAGGACCTGCCGGAGCGCATCCGTTCGTGGAAAGAACATGGTTATCGCGTCTCCGTAATGACAGGCGTTGCGTGGGGAACCTACGGCGATTATCTGCGCGGCGAGTTCGACGGCAAGGAACACTGGAATGAAACGCAGCAGGAGTCGGATGGAAAACTCATCCTGCACAGCGGCCGCAATGTCCCCTATATTGCTCCTTCTGAAAGCTATGGGAAATATCTTAGCCGCGGGGTGTTGCGGGCCCTCGACGCAGGCGCTGAGGCAATTTATCTGGAAGAGCCGGAGTTCTGGGCGCGTGCCGGTTGGTCAGACTCATTTAAGAAGGAATGGGAGAACTATTATCACGAAGACTGGCGCGCGCCGGACTCATCTCCCGATGCACAATACCGCGCCAGCAAGTTGAAGTACTTCCTGTATCAGCGGGCGCTTTCACAGGTTTTTGCAGCAGTGCGCGAGTGGGGCCGGGAGCACAACAAACAGATTCCCTGCTACGTTGCTACGCACTCCCTCATCAATTACGCGCAGTGGCAGATTGTCTCACCGGAATCATCGCTACTGGATGTTGGCGCCGACGGATATATCGCACAGGTATGGACCGGCACCAGTCGTGCCGTCAATGTGTACGAGGGAATCAGGGCCGAGCGCATCTTTGAGACGGCCTTCCTCGAATATGGTGCGCTGCAAAATATTGCACGCTCTTCGGGGAAGCGCATCTGGTATCTCAACGATCCGATTGAGGACAACCCGAACCATTCTTGGACGGACTACCAGCGCAACTGGGAGTCGACACTGGTTGCATCGCTACTGCAGCCGGATGTGAGCAGTTATGAAATTTTGCCGTGGCCGGATCGCATCTTTGGGCCGCGCGGGTTGTATCCGTCGATAGAGCCGACCGAGGCCAATCCGAAACCGCAGCGCACACCGATTCCGGCAGCGTACGAAACAGAATTGCAGACGGTCTTCCACGCGTTGGGAGAGATGCATGACCAACCCGCGCACTGGCAGGTTTCCGGCACGCAGCAGATTGGCGTTCTTGTCAGCGATACGCTGATGTTCCAGCGCGCGAAGCCAATGCCTTCCGACGCGAATCTCGGCAACTTTTACGGTCTTGCGCTGCCGTTGATTATGCATGGACTCCCAGTGGAGCCGGTGCAAATAGAGAGTGCTTATCGCGGCACGAATGCGGCGGACTTTCTCAACCAGTACAAGGTCTTGCTGCTTACCTATGAAGGACAAAAGCCGCCATCGCCAAAATTTCATGACGCCATTGCTGCATGGGTCCGGCAAGGCGGCGCGCTGATTGTCATCGATGATGACAGTGACCCGTACAATCACGCGCAGGATTGGTGGAACGAAAACGGAAAGAGCCAGACCATTCCGCGTGAGTTGCTCTTTCAATCGCTTGGCATCGATCCACAGAGCGAAGGGGCGCACCACGTTGGCAAAGGCATTGTCTTGTTCCGTAAGTCATCACCCTCTGCATTGGCGGCCGATGCGAAGGGCGCTGGCATTGTGCTGGCAATGACCAAGGACGCAGCGACTCGAGTTCATCTGCCGTGGCGCGAATCCACTGCGCTGGTCCTGCGTCGCGGGCCGTTTGTGATTGCTTCAGGTTTGGACAAGCCCGAAGGCACGGCGGAACAGGCGGTGACTCGCGTTGTGGGCAGCGTGGTCAAGCCACTTGATAGCGCATCGGCTGCAAGCGAAACCGCTGCAGCGCCGCCACATATTGCACCAACACCAACCACTGTTCGCGGTCGATTCATTGATCTCTTCGATGCCCACTTGCGCATTGTCGAGAATCCTCAGGTTGGTGAAGGAGAGCGACGGCTCCTGCTTGATCCCAGCTTCTTCCCGGCTGGCAAAGCGCGTGTGCTTGCAGCGAGCGCAAAGGTCATCGGCGAACAAGCCACATCCAACACACTGAGCTTTTCTGTCGCCAACATTGAAGCGCGCGACGAGCATGACCTGACGGTAATTTCTTTACTGCTGCCGCGCGGCGTAAAACGCATCACGGTGGATGGCAAGCCTCTTGAACAAGTGAAGCAGGTTGCCGGGACCGTTTTGCTCGAACTGCCGGCAAGAGCAACGCCACAACATATTGAGGTTTCTTTCTAAAGGCTCGCGGAATATTTCCAAATTAAATGCAATTATTTCAGCCTGCGCGATACGTTCCTCCAACTGAATCTTGAATACTCTTTGGACTATGGGAAGTGATGGACTGTAGAATTCGTGCAATCAGACGGGTACAGGAGGACTAGCGAAATGCGTCGTCGCGATTTTGTCAAAGGAATAGTTGCAGTACCGCTTGCCAGCGAAGCGATTTTTCTAAACCGGCCGGCGTCGGCAGAAGCTGCTGCCGCAAAGCCGTTTGCTGCAGAGGTGGAAAAGTCCGCGGTGGAACCTTCGCTGAGCTATGACTATCACACGCAGACGATGGGGAGCACAGTGCCGGACATCTATGCGGCGACCCAGGTGCATTTCTTTACGACAGAACAGATGGCTACACTGCGAAAGTTTGCGAGCGTATTGATGCCTGCACTGGATGGATACCCGGGTGCGGCAGAAGCGAAGGTGCCGGAGTTCCTTGATTTTTTAATTGGCCACTCCGACGCCGAGAGGAAGCATATGTATACGTCGGGTCTGGATAGATTGAATGCAGAGTGCAGAAAAGAATTTGGCGTGCCGTTTAAAGATGCCGATGCGGAGCAGGCAGACAAACTATTGCGACCGTGGTTACGAGCATCTATGGATGGGCATCTGCCGCATGAACCGTATGTGCTCTTCATCAACAGAGCGCACAAAGAGATTCGCTACGCAACAATGAACTCGATGGAGTGGAGTGCGGCGGCGACTGCGAATGGCGAGCGCGCGCCGGGCGTGGGACAGTACTGGTCGCCGATTGATCCGTTGATCCCGAATTATATTTAGACCTCGACTTGGAGACTGAGAATGGCGATCGGGAAAGTGGATGTGCTGATTATTGGTTCGGGCCACACCGGCGGCATGGCTGCCAAGGTGCTGACGGAAAAAGGCATCTCGTGCCTGATGCTGAACGCCGGGCCGATTGTGGATTACAAGAAGGACGTTGAACTGAAGGCGGCCTATCAACTCCCCTATCGCGGATTAAAAAAACCGGGGCAGCTGAAGCATGTTTCGCTGTCGAGTGGTTTCGATGCCAATGCGTGGGCGGATGAAAAGGAAAATCCATACACCTATGATCCGGCGAAGCCCTATAACTGGGTGCGCGTTCGGCTGCTGGGCGGACGCAGTTTATTTTGGGGTCGGCAATCGTTTCGCTTGAGCGATTACGAGTTCCAATCGAAAGACCATGATGGCTTCGGTGAGAATTGGCCAATCCGACTGAAGGACCTGGCACCTTACTACTCGCAAGTGGAGGAGATTTTCCAGGTGGTGGGACATCATGACGGATTGCCGCAATATCCCGATGGAAATTTTATTGAGGATGATAGTCCGTGGTCCGGGTCGATGCAGAGGTTTGTGAATTCGGGCAAGAAGTTTGGAGTGCCGGTTTGTAAGCCAAGGTCGGCAAGAGGGCGCAATGGTTTAGCGAGTTCGATCAATCTGCTGCTGCCGGATGCAGTAGCTACCGGCAGGCTGAACACAGTGCAGAACGCTGTCGTGCGAGAACTGACGGTGGATAAAAATACGGGCTTGGTGGATGGCGCAAGTTTTGTCGACCGGCACTCGTTGCGAGAGATGCATGTGAAGGCGCGCATTGTGATTGTGGCGGCGGGTTGTCTGGAGAGTACACGACTGCTTTTGAATTCCGGGATTGCGAACTCAAGCGGAG
>CAIZGA010000053.1 GCA_903932385.1 uncultured Acidobacteriota bacterium | reverse complement strand
GCGACGCCGGGGGCCTTCCACCACGCCGCCGGTGCGGATCCAATTATTCAAAGTTTCGACAATCTGCTGGCCCGGCGGGTAGGAATATCCCGCGCCGCCGTAGGGGGTGAGCGTGGCGCCAATCACCTTGATGCCGTGGGCGTGCGCGCGCTCCACCATCTGCGTAAATCCCCAGATGAGGTCGTCTGCGGTGACGTTGTTGGTCTTGCGCTGGTTGCCGCCGATGTCGTTGATGCCTTCGAGAATGATGATGTACTTCACGCCGTCGAGCGCGAGCACGTCGTGGTCAAAACGCGCCAGCGCGCTGGGGCCGGTGCCGTCATGCAAAATGCGATTGCCGCCGATGCCCATGTCGAGCACGCCGAGATTTTTTGTCTTGCCGTTGGCCTGCAGCCGCTCGGTCAGATAATCCGGCCAGCGATGGTTCGTGTCACGGGTGCTGGCCGCGCCGTCGGTGATGGAGTCGCCGAAGGCAACAATCGCCGCAGCATTTTTGGCCGAGGTCTGCACATCCACCGATTTCAGCAGATACCACTGGGTCAGCGGTTTGGAGCCGGTCAGCGTGGCGGCAGCGGTCTGGTCGCCCTGCGCGATGTAGTTCGTGGTCAACGCAGAGGCGTGGTACGTGTTCACGGCCACGGTCTGCATGGGCACGTAGAGGCTGATGGCCAGTGTGCTCTCTGCGGGCAGTGGCAGGGCGACGTCGTCGCTGGTGGCGGTGGCGCCGGCGGGGATAACGACGCTGGCGTGGCCGCCGAAGGTGACCGCATGCGCACTGCCGGCCACAACTCCGTTGGTGGCCATGCCGGTGCTGAGGCCCACCTGCACGGCGTTGATGGTGAGCGGCGTGGTGCCGAATTCATTGGTGAGAATAATTCGTACGGCGTTGCCGGCCAGTGAAGTGTGAATGATTTCGCGCAGCGTGACGTCGCTGCCGCCGATTTTCAAATCGCCGGGCGCGGTCTTGCTGTTGTCCTGCGCGAAGGGCGCGGCGGCCCACGTACCGACCCAGTGTGCGGTCTCGGCCTGCAGCGGTGTCTGCAGCGCGGTCAACAGGCATAGGGCTGCGATGAGTGCAATTCGTTTGCGGTGCATGGCGTATCTCCTGCGAATGGATAAGATTTTCTGCCAGACCATACTAGCTGAAGTTGGCGACATCGGTAGCAGGGGAAAAAGCAAAGCGGCCCGGAAATCTCCGGACCGCGATGGAAAATGTTTTTTGCTACAGGTTTATTTGTCGTGGAAGCGATAGACAACGCCGAGACCGATGCCGAAGGTCTCTTCCCACTCCGCACCGGAGGTGGGTGTGCTGAAGTGTGTGAAGTAGCAGTCCGGCGTCAGGCGGATGGCCCACTTCTCGCTGCGGTTCCAATCCAGGCTGATGCCGGTGGCAACCACCGGGGCAATCTGATTGGGGAAGAGGCCGTAGGTGACCGGGTTGGCGCCGTGCAGGCTGCGATTGAAGAATCCGTCGGAGCCGCCGGCGTAACCGTGGTAGTTGAGCGAGACATGTGCGTTGTGCGGACCGCGCCACTGCGCGCCACCCAGCAGCATGAACTGTTCCACCAGCGGGAAGTAGGTCAGGTTGGATGTGGCCTTGGTGGTGCCGGCTTCAGCGCGTGCATCCACACCCACGCCGATGTGGTGCGTGGCCCACCATGTGCCCAGCATTTCCACGCCGCCAAGGTTGGCGCGGTGCGGCAGATCGCCTGCCGTGAAGGTCATCAGGTTCAAGCCGCCATAGGCCTCAAACATGTTGCGATACGTAACCGGGTTGGGCTCATCGATGCCGGTGTTGGTCACCTTCACGTCCTGCGCATGCGCGGGAACGGCGAACAGGGCCAGCAGAACGGCAGCGGAGAGTACCGCAGCAGAAAATTTGATGGCGGCCTTGCGCGCGCCTTCCACCTGAATTGCGAAAATTTGCATGTTCCTCCAGAAATGGCCCCTTCCTCCCCACGGGAGACGAAAACAGCCCAACTTCAAACATACAACGTCTGCGCGGATTTTGCCGCACTACGCCGCAGGAAAGGTGACATGGGTTAAGCGCATATTTGCCGGTTGTGCGAAAATTATGTTTACCTTGAAGAAAAGGAATTGGAGGAACCCGCAATGGGGGAACTATTTACACCGACACACATCATCGTCATCCTGGTTGTAGCACTGGTGCTATTCGGCGGACGCCGTCTGCCTGAGCTCGGCAAAGGACTCGGCGAAGGGATTCGCGGATTCAAAGAGGGCCTGAAGGCTGTGGATGAGCCAGCGGCCAAGCCGGCAGCTCCCAAGAGCGACTCCGAAACAGAAACCAAGGCGTAGCTGCAGGCATCAACCGCCAGAGGCGCAGAAGGGCACTACTGCCTTTCTGTCGCAGCCGAAAACAATCAGGCCGTGCAGACCCACATCGGGTTGGCACGGCCTGTTTACTTTTTGTGCAGAAAATTATCTGCGGATTATTTTCTGTCCGGCGCCGAAGGGTAATAACCGGGCTTGGCGATGACGG
>CAIZGA010000052.1 GCA_903932385.1 uncultured Acidobacteriota bacterium | reverse complement strand
TCATAGTCGAAGACAGACGATGGCGAAACCAGTGACTGGTAGTGATAGCGAAACTTTGTTGCATCGAAAACTGCGTTGGCTCCCGGAGAAGCCGAGTAGGCTGGTTCGGGAAAATCAATCTCACGCGGCTCACCGCTAAATCCTGCATCACCCAGCGGATAGATACGCATCCGCGGCAGACCCTTCACGCGTTCCATTACCGCCATAAAAGTTGCAAACAAATCGAAATCTTCCAGCGGCGCGTCTTCGCGGTCTGGCAGCAACTCGGTCCAGTTCTCGCGTCCGCAGCTTGCAACTGGCGCGACTACCAGTCGATAATTCGGTCCCAAGTCATTCACTCGCAGGAAAAAATATCCATTGCGGTGGTCGGGGTAATACTCCTGCCCGTTCACACGCGGTGCAATCATTGTGAACTCGGTAGTCGGTGCATCGGCTGGAAGATATCGAAATTCCGATGTGATGTGACTGCCGATTTCCAGCAGAATATATTTCCGGTCACGCGTCAGATGCGCGGCCAGATTGAATCGTTCATCCGGCTCCTCGTAAACCAACACATCATCACTCACCGCAGTGCCTACAGTGTGGCGATACAGACGATAGTGACGTTTGGTGGCATCGTCTTCCACGGTGTAGAAGAGCGTGCGGTTGTCCGCGGCCCACACCAGCGAGCCAGTCTGCGGCACAGACTCTGGCAGATCTTCTCCGGTCTGCAGGTTGCGGATATGCATCGTGTACTGGCGGAAGCCGGTGTTGTCTGTCGAGTAGGCCAGCCAGTTGCCATCGTTACTGACAGCCATGTCTCCAACGGCCATGAAGGATTCGCCTTTGGCCAGCTCATTCACATCCAGCACAATCTGTTCGACTGCGTCGCTGGCATACTCGCCATTGGTAGCCGGCGCTTTGCGGCATTGGATGGGGTACTGAAGCCCCTCCACGGTGCGCGAGTAGTAGAACCAGTTGCCCAGCCGGTAGGGAACGCTCTGGTCGGATTCCTGAATGTGCGAGAGCATCTCGCCATAGAGCTTATTCTGCAACTCGGCTGTAGGAGCCATCACGCTTTCGGTATAGGCATTTTCTGCCTCTAAATACGCAATCACCTCCGGCGAAGTTTTTTCGCGCAGCCATGCATAGTCATCATGCAGGGTATGGCCATGCAGCGTGGTAGAGGTGGGGACTTTGCGGGCGACGGGCGGCTGGATAGGCTGGTTGTTTGTCAATTCATTCACACTCAAAGAATAAATGATGCACATTGTTGACATGCAGGCGTAATATGTCCGCCAAAGAGTGTCGCAGTTTGGAATTCCAAGCGACGGCAACTACAGAACAGAACCGAGACAGAATCCAGACCAGGAGTGGGATTGTCATGAGATTAAAAAGGTTCGAATCCACCGCATCCACTATGTTGGCAACAGCCCTTATTGTGATTGCTGTTTCCAATTTTGCAAGTCCCGCCAGTTTGAACGCGCAAACATCCAGTAGCCAGGACCAATTACCCAACGCCAACCAGCAACCGGACTCCTCCGGCTATACGTTGACCGGGCAGGACATGGTCGACAAGGCATTTCTGCGACGCACTATTCTGCGCGGCAACCTGGCCATCAAACTCGGCCAGATGGCCACCGAACGCAGCAGCAATGATTCCGTCAAGAAAATTGCAGCCATGTCAGTCCGCGACCATACGCATCTGAATGACGCATTGACTTCATTGGCCAAAGCCATGCATGTGGATCTGGTTGGCCCAACCAGAAGTCAGACAGAGATTCTTGACCGCCTGGAGAAGCTGAGCGGAACTGAGTTTGATAACGAGTACATCAAAGTCGTACTCGGCTTCCAGAAAGACTCGGACGAGTCTTTCCACCGCGAAGCCAGTTATGCGGCGAATGTTGATTTAAAGACCATCGCGACCCACGCGGCT
The DNA here is from genome assembly GCA_903932385.1 of uncultured Acidobacteriota bacterium. GTDB lineage: Bacteria > Acidobacteriota > Terriglobia > Terriglobales > Acidobacteriaceae > CAIZGA01. The sequence continues at coordinate 2,140 of CAIZGA010000052.1, read as the reverse complement.
CCCATCCTGCATGCACATCGGTTGAGGATTGAGCAGTGGGCGGGTTCCGTCAACGTGGCAGAGAAGTAGCTGTCTGGCAAAGGATGAAGCATTATCGTGGAAGACTGGCGAGCTCGCATCTGCGGTTGCCATGCGCACGGCATAACCGCCGGCACAGTAGAATAGCTGCAGATGCGACTCCGCTCGATTCCGCGCCTGGCTCTCTCTGCGATTGCTGTTGTGGCTTTGCTGCCCATCAGCAGTTTCTGCGGTGCAGAAAAAATCAGCGACCTTCCAGCCCATCCCTCCGGCTACGTTACAGACAATGCCGGCGTGCTCTCTGACGACGCCAAAGTGCAACTGGAGCAGCTCTGCCAGCAGGTGGATACTCAGGCGCATGCCCAGATTGCCATCGTCATCATCAAATCGCTGGATGGCGAGTCCATCGAAGAGTTCAGCAATGATTTGTTCACCAAGTGGGGCGTAGGCCAGAAGGGGACCGATCGCGGCGTCATGCTGCTGCTGTCCATCCAGGACCGTAAGCGCCGCATTGAAGTTGGATACGGTCTGGAAGGGATTCTTCCAGACGGCAAAGCCGGCGACATTGGACGCGATATGGTTCCCGCGTTGCAGCAGAATAATTATGACGCTGCTGTTGAGACAGGTACCGGCGAAATCGCCCAGGTCATCGCCGACGACGCCCACGTTACCCTCACCCCCATCCCCGCACAAACGCAGGAGTATCAGCAGCGTTCGCATGGCTCGCCGGGTGGCATTTTCATCTTCCTTCTGTTTCTCTTCTTAGTGGCGGTCTTTGGAGGCCGTAGCGGAGTCCTGGGCTTCCTGCTGGGCAGCTTCCTTGGTGGCGGCTTCGGCGGCGGAGACGACCGTCGTGGTGGAGGCTGGGGTGGTGGAGGCGGTGGTTTTGGAGACGGTGGCGGCGGCTTTGGTGGCTTCGGCGGCGGTGGTTCTGGCGGCGGCGGGGCCAGCGGCGGCTGGTGAACCACAACGTACTAATTTTCGTATATTCAACATAAGCCCAACCCCACGGTTGGGCATGAAGTGAGGAGAAGAATGAAGGCACTTTGGATTGTTCTTGGCATCTTAGGCGTATTGGTTTTGGGAGTGGTGTTACTGTTCACCACCTATATCGGCGCTCGGAACCAGATGGTTTCCATGAGCAGCGATGTGGACAATGCATTCTCTGAAGTTGACGTGCAGATGCAGCGCCGCGCGGATTTGATTCCCAATCTGGTGGCCACCGTAAAGGGCTATGCCAAACAGGAAGAAACCGTTCTGGATGACATCGCCAAGGCCCGTAATGGCCTGCTGCAGGCCCAGACGCCCGATGAAAAGATGGCTGCCAACGGTCGGTTGGATGTGGCCCTGCTGCCGCTGATGCGCATGCAGGAAAACTACCCCCAACTGAAGTCGGACCAGCACTTTGCCCGGCTGGAAGATGAGCTTTCCGGTACGGAAAACCGCATTGGCGTAGCCCGCAAACGCTACAACGATGCCGTCAAGGCCTACAACGTCTTCATCGGCCAATTTCCCAACAGCATTTATGCCGGTATCGGCTCACCTGCATATACCGCAAAGAAGTATTTCGAAGCCACACCGCAGGGGCGTGAAGTGCCATCGGTTGACTTTAGCAAGTAGTCGTAAACGTTTGAAAAGAAAACCGCTCCTGAGGGGGCGGCTTTTCTGTTTTGCAGGTCTGCGAGGTCACTTTTCCAGCGAATTCAGCGCCGCGTATTCATTGGCATGAATTTCAAAGGCCGTGTTCAGCTTTGTAATTTTCAGCAAATATTCCACGCGTTCTGAAGGCATCATCAGCATCAGGCTGCCGCCCTTTTGCCGCACGGCCAGCAAGGCGCTCACCAATTCGGCGATGCCGGAACTATCCATCTGTAAGACGCCGGCTAGATTCAGTACCAGTTTTTTCGACCCCGCCTCCAGCAGATCGCGGATCTGTTGCCGCAGTTCCAGACTGCCACCGCCCAGCGTGATGCTTCCGCTTAATTCCAACACGGTCACGGGCTCGGCGGGATGGGTTCCACGCTTGGCTCCAGGAATCGTGCGTGTTGTCAGGTCCAATCGCATTCGGTTCGTCCATCCATTGTGGCTGCAGGTTGGTTTCGTCTGGGAAATGTATCGGCGG
>CAIZGA010000051.1 GCA_903932385.1 uncultured Acidobacteriota bacterium | reverse complement strand
GAATTGAATCCAATGGAAGCGGTTGATGAGCGCGATGCCGCCGAAGATGAATGCGCCGCGCATGACGATGGCGCCAAGGACTCCCCAGAAAAGAACGCGGCGTTGTGCGGCAGGCGGCACGGCAAAGCTGCGGAAGAGCAGAAGGAAGATGAAGAGATTGTCGAGCGAGAGCGTCTGCTCAATGGAGTAACCGGAGAGGAATTCGAGTGCGGGCGCGTAGCCCATCGAGTGGCGCAACCAGACGGCGAAGAGCAAGGCGGCGTCAAGCCAGCCGAAGGTGAGCAGCAGGGTGCGGCGGAAACCAGGCTGCCGACCGGAGAAGAAAATATCCGCAGCCAGCAACGTGGCCAGCAGCAGATGAAAGCCGAGCCATTGCGTTGGAGTCGCGCCGGAAAAGAATCCCCAGAACATAGGTTGATGCTAACGCACGACAGAGCGTGACGCGTTTAAGAACGCCGCCACTTTTTGAAAACGGCCTGCATGGCTGGATCTGTGAAGAGGCGCATGGCGTAGTCGCGTTCCACTGGGCCGGTGACGGCGCAGTGGATGGTGGAGCGTTTTTCAACTTCCGCCGAGGGAATGAGTATCTGGTCGCCGTAGCGCGCGGCATCGTCGATGGTGGCGCCGAAGACAACGCGGTCGATGTTGGCCCACAGGCAGCAGGCCATGCACATGGGGCAGGGCTCGCAGGTGGTGTAGAGCGTGTAGCCCTTGAGCGATGGCGATTTGATTTTGGCACAGGCCAGGCGGATGGTGTGGATCTCTCCGTGTGCGCTGGGGTCGTGGTCGGGGCCGACGCTGTTGGTGGCGCGCATGAGTGATTCGCCGGTAGCGGTCGAGAAAATTTCCGCGCCATAGGGAACCGGGTTCGGAGTCTGCATGGTGAGCAGGGTGAAGTCGACAAGGGAGCGCATGCGGGTTGCGTCGAGTGGCGTGGCAGGCTGCGTGGCGGCGTTGGCGCTGGTGGTGAGCAGGGCGGAAGATGCGAGCGGCGCGGCAAGCGAGAGGGAGAGCGTGCGGAGAAAATTTCTGCGCGCAGAGAAAGTCATGGCGGCTCCAAAGAAATCAAAATGAAATGCAGTTTTGCAGCGGGGCCCGAATGGAAGTGTGCGGTTACTTCTGCAGATTCAATAGGCGCAAAGTTTCAAAGGCGACATCGCCGACAACCTGCAGGCTGTGCGGGGAAATTTTGTCGATGGTGTCCTGGGGCGTGTGCCAGTAGCCATTGCCGGGGCCGTAGTCAAAATCGATGATGTCTGCAACGGGGACGCCGCGCTGCTTGAAGGGAACATGGTCGTCGCCGACTTCATTTTCCCGCGCAAAGAAATACTTTTGCAGTTGCAGATTTTTTGCAGCGGCGGCAACAGTGTCCAGCAGGTGCGGCGTGGAGTTCTGGTCGCGCTCAACGCTGAGGTCCTTGTCGCCGATCATGTCGAAAAGGATGAAGGCCTTGATGCGCGGCAGCACGCCTTCGCTGCTCCAGCGGGCGGCCAGATGGCGGCTGCCGTAGGTGTTGTCGGTGCCGGCCCATTCATCGCGGATGGCTTCTTCGCCGTCAAAAAAAACCAGCCAGACGCTGCAGCCGGAGAGCGTATGTCCGCGCAGGTGGTTGGCGATTTCCATCAGCAAGCCGGTGGTGGATGCGCCGTCGTTTGCGCCGACGTAGCTGGTGTTGCGCAGCGAGTAGTTGGTGTCGTAATGCGAAGCGAGAACGTAGATGCAGGAAGCGGAGCCCGGGTAACGCACGATGAAGTTGTGCATGGGCACGATGCCGATGGGAGTGGTGGCGCTGAAGTCGTCCTGCTGCAACTGGTCATGCGCGAACTGCTGGCGGATAAACTGCTCGGCTTTTGCGTGGCCGCTGGAGAAGACATAACGCGGGCCGATGGCGGCGAATTGCTTGGCGTACTCGAAGGCGCGTATGCCGTTGATGTGTGAATCAATCGGCACCGGCCTGGCGGTCTGCGCGGCCAGCGATGCGCTGCCGACGAGCAGCAGCAACGCGGCCATCAACGCCAAGCGGGTACGCGAGAGGATCAACATCTATGCAGCTTTCTCTTTGGCCTTGCGGCGATTGGGATGAACAAACCATGCCACGCCGATGCTGAGGAAGAAGAGCACCAACATGGGGGATGCGAAGATGCACATGCTGAGCGGGTCCGGTGTGGGGCAGATGATGCCGGCCACGACGAAGATGATCAGGATGGCATAGCGGCAATTTCGCCAGAGGAAACCTGCATCCACAATGCCGAAGAGCGCGAGAAAGAAGATGACAATGGGCAACTCAAAACAGGCTCCCAGGCCGAGGTTCACGGCAAGAAAGAAGCCGGTGTACTCGTCGATGGTGATGATGGGGTGGAAATTTTTTCCGAAGCCGAAGATAAGAATCTGCAGAGCGCCGGGGAAGACGTAGTGGTACCCGAACCAAGCGCCGGCAAGAAACAGGCTGACGGTGGCGAGCATGAACGGGAAGACATATTTCTTCTCATGCTTGTAGAGACCGGGCGAGATGAAGAGCCAGATTTGATACAGGATAAAGGGCGCGGCCAGCAACATGCCGCCGTAGAAGGCGGTCTTCAAGTACAGATTCAGCGGGTCAGTGGGGTGGACGAAATTCAGCTGGACGTGAAGGCGATCGAGCGGGGCCTGCACCATTTCGTAAATCTGCACGTGGAAGCCGTATGCGATGGCCATGCCGCCGACGAG
>CAIZGA010000050.1 GCA_903932385.1 uncultured Acidobacteriota bacterium | reverse complement strand
TGACGCTCGCGCTCGGCAGGCGATTCGATGCCGTGGTCAATCGCGTTGCGCAACAGGTGCATCAGCGGGTCTTTCATTTCTTCGAGGATGCGCTTGTCCACGCTGATGTCGCCGCCCTCAATCTCAATCTCCACTTTCTTGTCATGCTGTTTGGCGAGATCGTGCACCATGCGCGGGAATAGCGCGAACACGGTGGACAGCGGCAACAACCGGACAGCATGCACCCGTTCTTTCAGAGTATTTACGGTGATTTGCAGATGTGCGCCGTCCTCGTAGAAGGCGTTACGCGCCAAATTGAGCCTGGCACCAAGCTGCGCCAGCACTTCTGTTTCTGTGTGCAGCATCTGATGCAGTGCCTCGCTCGTCCTGGCTTCGGTTGCCCCACCGCGCAGCATGAGTTGAAATTTCCTGCGACCGTGTTCCAGCATCGCCCACTGTTCCTGCAGTGCATCCATCAACACCTGCCGGTGCTGCGCCCGTCCCTCGATTACGCTGAGCTCGCCTACCAGGGTAAGTAAATCGTCCAGCTTGCGTGTTTCGACACGCACCGTTTCAATGTGGAATGAGTCGAATGCGGAATGCGGGTTGCGGAGTGCGGAATCTGTTGAGTCAGGTGGTTCTGCTTGCGAAATAGATGAGACGGAATTCTGAGTCAGGAGTGCTGAATTTCCCACTCCATGCTCCACAATCCCCAATTCGCATTCGATTGTAACCAGCTTGCGCAGCTCGCCCAACACGACAGTCATACGCTCGATCACCTCCGGCGTGAGCGGGGTCTCACCTTTGCGCGCCGTGTTCAGGATCGTTTCCAGACCGTGCGAGGCGGTTTCTATTTTGGACAGCCCCAACATGCGTGCCGCACCTTTCAGACTGTGCGATTCGCGGAACACCTCCTCCAATATTGCCTGATCGGCAGGTGTCTTTTCCAGATGCAGCAAACCGTCGTCAAGGCGTGCGAGATGCTCCGCGCTTTCCGCCTTGAATAGTTGGGCCAGTTCCTTGTCTTCAATCATGGTCTTCAATCAGGCAATTGCCTTGAGCTTTTCTGCCGCTTCGTTCAGTTTTTGCACCCCGATCTTGGTTTGGCTGATACCGGCGGCGGTTTCTTTGGCTCCTGCTGCAAAGCTATTGGTTGCCGCTACCACTTGGGTAAAGGCGGCGGATTGTTGCTTGGCATTGAGCATCACTTGCTGAGCATTTTCGTTGACGTTGCCCGCCAAGCCGGAGATATTGTTAAACTGTTCAGCTACCTTTTGCGCCAGTTGAGTCACTTCCGCCACGGTGCGAGTACCTTCCTCGGTCATCATGATTGAGGAATTGGTCGCTTTCTGAATGTCCGCCACCAGTGTCGATGCCTGTTCGGCAGATTTCTTGGTCTGGTCGGCGAGCTTGCGAACTTCGCTCGCCACCACTGCGAAGCCTTTACCGTGTTCACCGGCACGGGCTGCTTCCACGGCGGCATTCAAGGCCAGCATGTTGATTTGCCCGGATAAATCCTTGACCAACGTAGCGATACTGCCGATCTGACCGGTCTGTTCACCAAGACGCAGAATCTGGTCGGCTATGGCGGTGATCTTGTCCCTGAGGCTAACTATTGCCACTATAGACTGATTGGTGGCATCACTACCCTGCGCGGTAGCAGTGCGAGCCTTTTCCGCCGTGGTCGCCGCATTTGCCGCCTGTTCGGCAGATTGGCGCGAAGCGACAGAAAGTTGGGTGATGGTGGCAAAGGTCTCGTTGGCCGCTGCCGACTGCTGGCTGGCGGCACGCTCGTGCTGCTCCATGGTGACGAGTATCTCGTTGGTGGACGAAGAAATGGCAGCGATCGCTTCATTGACGGGAAGAATAAATTTACTGATTACATTACGGCTGATGTACAGATAAATAAAAAGTCCGGTAGCAAAGATGGTTAAAGTTCCCCCTAAAATAAACAGAATGGCAAACCTTTGAATGCTATTTTCCTCGTTGTCTCTTAGTTCGAGCAACTCATCCTCGAAGTG
>CAIZGA010000049.1 GCA_903932385.1 uncultured Acidobacteriota bacterium | reverse complement strand
CGCGCCCTGCAGCGGCACCGGCACCCTCGCCCGTAATCCAGAAATTCGCCATCGCCTGCAGCCCGGCGATCTCGCCCGCCATGCCGAACGGCAGCGCAACATTCTGCGCTCGGCGCTCTCGCGTCTCGCACCCGCAACGTTGCTCACACCGGCGGGCACACTCATCTACTCCACCTGCTCGCTGGAGCCGGAAGAAAATGAGCAGGTCATCCGCGAAGTGCTCACGCAGGAAAAAGATTTTCAGTTGGTGGATGTGCGTCTCGCGCTCGACGCCTTACTCGCCGCCGGCATTCTTCTGCCCGCCGCGCATCAGTGGCTCACTGCCACTGCGGTGAAAGATGGCTGCCTCCGGACCCTCCCCGGCATCCATCCCTGCGACGGATTTTTCGTCGCCATCCTCACACGCAAATATTAATCGTTATTCAAATGTGTTGCTTTCGCCTGCCTCTTTGACAGCCATCGATGCATGACGATGTAAGTTAATGGCAACAACCCAACCCACGCCAGCGGGAATGCCAGCAGTGCCAAGGCAAATGCGCCTAGAGAACTTTGTCCGTCATGCGGATATAGATAATCAAATATGTGTGCACTGATATAAAGAACGGAGACTGCGGAGACCGCCGCACCAATTGTCGCAACAATGAGTGATACGAAACTGCAAATGGATATGTGAAATATTTTCTGTCGCAGCTCTAGCTTCATAGCAATTCCGCCATTGATAAATTATCTAAATTATCGCTAGCCCCTAATCCCTAGTCCCTAACCCCTGCACTTATTTCGCAATCGTCAACTTTACCACATCGGCAGCGGTAACGCGTTCCCCCGCCAGAGGCATCTGCGCCATCACCGTGCCCGGGGCCGCCATCGCTTTCATCGGCGTCAACGCCGCCTGCATATTCACCGCAGGAATTTTGCTCGATTGAAATTCCGCCGCGCCCAACTTCAGCCCCGCGCGTTCCACCATCGCGCTCGCCACCGAATACGGCATCCCGGTCAGGTCCGGCATCACATACGCCGCATCGGTCGGCGTCTCCGGCGCGCTCACCAGCAAGCTCACCCGCGGAGAATCCGCCCCGGTGGCCGTAGCCGGCGGCGACTGTGCAATCACCACGTCCGGCACCGTGCCCGTTCCCGGCAAGTGAACCACGCTGCCCATCTCCAGCCCCACGCGTTCAATCGCAATCGCCGCCGCGCGCATCGGCTCGCCGGTCACGTCCGGTATCGCAACTTTCTGCGGACCCAGGCTTTCAGTCACACGCACCTGCCACTCGCGCCGCACCACACTGCCCGCCATCGGCATCTGCGCAATCACCCGTCCCGCCGGCACAATCGCGCTGTAATAGCGGTTCTCCACATCCAGCCCCAGCCCCAGCGCCGCGGTTTTATTTTCCGCCTCGGCCAGTCCCATGCCCGCCAGCTGCGGCACCGCCACTTCATCTCCGTGGATCGCCCGTCGCATGGTAAAAATCGCAGAGCCCAGCGCCACCGCCGCCAGCAGCAAACCGTAGAGCATCGGCCGAAAATATTTCCCCAGCACTACTCTCTCTCCGCTCTAGTGGTTTTGGAAGGCGCTGAATCCCGCGCCAAATCCCTGGCTGCCATTGTTGTTGCCGTTTCCATTATTGCCGGGGACCGTTGTCCCGTTGAAGTATGTGCGCGGCTGCGAAATATCCCCCGGCGTCGTCGGTGCTGTCGGCGTCGCCGCCGGAGCAACCGGTGCAGCCACCGTCGTCGGCGGACCATGCTCGGCCAGCATCACCATCGGGCCCGCGTGTGTGTGTTCGGCGTGGCGCAACATGTGCGGCACAATCACCATCACCAGCGTCTGCCCGTTGCCGTTGTTGGACCGGCTGGCCAGATCGCTAAAGCCCGGCAACTCGCTGATCCCCGGCGTGCCGCTGATGGCCCCCGTCTCCTGCCGCGTCACATTGCTCAGGATCACCGCACTCTGGCCTTCGCGCACCATCACATCGCCGGAAAAGGCGCGGTTGTTCAGGATGGGTATGTTGTTGATCGATGTCCCGCCCAGCGCCTCCAGCTTCATATCAAAATGCAGCGTCATGTTGCCGTCGCGGGAAACCGTCGGCGTCGTCTTCAGCGTCAGGCCCAAATCTTCATACTGGATCTGCGGAATCACCTGCGTGCTGGCCGTGCTCAACGAGCTCGCACTACTCAGCCCCAGCAGCGCCAGCTGTTGCGAAGTCAGTCCGCTCAGGCTCACGCCGCCCACGCTGGATTGCGACGCCATGTTGGAAAATGTCGAAGTCGTAATCGGGTATCGCTCGCCCGCGCGGAAGGTTCCCGCCTGTTTGTTGTCCACCAGAATCTGCGTATCGTCCAGCATCCGCGCATCGCTCGAGTTCAACGCCATGGTCAGCGTTGATGAGACGCCGGTCACGCCGGTCCGCGTCAATCCATTGCCGAAGAGTGCAAAGCTCTGCCCGAAGACCGTGTTGTTCAGCAGCCCCGCAGCCAGCAGCAGTTCGGCATACTGCAGATAGTTGCCCTGTTGAATCAACCCGCTCGAAATTGCCTGGTTGATGGTGGACTGGTTCGCCTGCACCACCTGCGCCACTTCACTGTCAAAGTTGAACATGGAAATCTGCTGCGGCGCCTGCGCCCCGGTCTGCTGGGTCTTGGTCCTGTCCATCTCGTACAGACTTACGTCCAGCAGCACTTCATTGTCATCGTCCATCAGGTCATACAGAGTTTTGTGCAACGCCACCAGCGTGTCCTGCGTCGCGCGCACACTCAGCGTCTGGCTGCTCGGGTTCACTGCTGCATATTGAATGCCGTAAATCTCGCGCACCATCTGCCCGATGGATTTCAAATCATCCGCCGAGAGCCCGGGCAGGTACAGCGTTTCATACAGCTCCGGATCAATCCGTTCATGCGCTTCTTTGGTGTCCTTGCCCACCAGCACGGTGTGCTCGTCCAGCGGCGCCACAAACACGCCCAACACGCGGTCCATCACGGGGATGATTTCCTCCGCCGTCAGGTCGTCCACATCCAGCCGCGCCATCCGGCCGTTCACCGTGTCGTCCAGCACCACCTTCACGCCGTAGTTCTGCAGCACCTGCTCCAGCATCGTGCGTGCGTTCACCGTCTCGTGGAAGCTGTGCCGCTCACCGTTGAATTGGACTTCGATGATGCCCTTGTCCGCACCCGATTTCGGAATCTCAGCCAGCGTCGTCAGAACTTTCGTTGCCGCCGTTCGGTCCGGCAGCGTCTGGTCGCTTGCGCGCGGCAACCGCTTCAGTTGCATGTGCTGCTGAACAATCTCATTCTGCGGATCCAGCTGTTCGGCCTCATCCAGCAACTTCTGCGCCTCGGCCTTCCTGCCTTTGCGCCGGGCCTGCGCCGCCGCCTGCACCAACGCCGTCACGCGGTGCTGGTGCGCGATGATTACCGCCTGCGCATAATCACTCCGGTCCGGCACCAGTGACGCCGCCCGTTGAAAATATTTCTCCGCCAGCGTGGGGTCGCCGCTGCTCAATGCCCGCGCACCATCCACATAGTCCTGCTCGGCATGCATCTTCTGGTCTTCGCTGGGCTGTTTCTTTGCAGCTTTGGAATACGCCGCCGCCGGTGCCGCCGCAGTCGTACCCGGTTTTTGGTTCGATGTCTGTGCCGCCACGCCAGCGGTCAGCACTGCCACCGCAATCAAAGCGGTAGCCATCACACCCGGCGTTTTGGATTTGCTTTTCTGCATCCTGCTTAACTTTAGACTGTCCGGGGCAGGGAAGGACACTGCCTTCATCGCAAACAAAAAAATCAGGGGCATCTGCCCCTGACTTTTTTCCAACTTGAAATTCGTCGTGCTGCTTATGCGCCAACCCGGGCAATGCCGTTCACACGCACGCCTTCGCTGCGTACCGGACGTTTGCCGCCGCTGCGCATTCCGCGTAGACCGGCGCGCACCTGCGCCGCGTCAATCCCCAGCTCTTCCATGGTGCGGCTCAGGGTGTTGCGATGCATTCCCATCTCAGTAGCAGCCTTGCATTGGTTGCCGCGGTTCTGCACCAGCACGTGCAGGATGTAGCGCTTCTTGAATTCCCGCACCGCCTCGGTGTAGGTGATGCCGCCTGCGCTCATTTGTGACACTAATAGTTCGAGTTCCCGTTTCACGCTTACCTCGGTTGGCTGGTGGAGAAGGCCATTCGTTGTCTTAAGCATTATCCCCAACTTCAAGACTTTCTACCAATAAAAAGTTAGCAGAGAATTCATATTGAAATCACGAATTCACAATCACAGTCAAGTGTCTCTTTACACACCCCACACTTTGGGGCTATTGCCAGAATGCAATTCTAACGCCAGCCGTGATGGTTCGACAGCTGTTTCAACGTCCAGATTCCATTATCAATCTTGTCATGCAGCCCCGGCGGCGTAATCATCGCCAGCTTGCTGGTCGCATCCATAAAGTACGGCGCCAGGGTGGAGTGCGACGTCCAGCTGGTCAACGGCCAGAAGGCCGCCAGTGCCATCAGCGCCACCGCAACCGCCAGCAAGCCGCGTACCAGGCCAAAGACCGCGCCCAGCAGCGAATCCAGCCATCCCATCCCGCTATACTTGGCCACATCATGCAGCGCATGGCCCAGCCATGTCATCAGCAGCAGCGTCACCACCACAATCAGCAGGAAAGCCGCCATGTCCGCCAGTGCCGGAACCTTCAGCCAAATCAACAGATGCGGCGATACCTCGGTGTAATACTTGCCCGCCAACACCAGCCCCATCACCATACCCAGCAGTGACAGCAATTCCACCACAATCCCGCGGCCCAGCGCGGCTACCGTCGATACCAGAACAATCGCCAATATCACCCAGTCCAGCCAGTTCATACTTTCTCTCCTCTGCTTCTGAACCGCAGCGCATTGCAGAAATACAAAACTACAGTGACGTCCGCGCGTATCTTCTTTGCTGGATTCTCTCTGGGTCTGTGGCCCGCCAACGTCAGCGTCCTTCGATTCCAGCCTACTCCAGCGAACTCCGCCCGGAAATTCTTTGGTAGGCCTCGAGGTACTTCTCTTGAGTCCTCGCCACCACCGCTTCCGGCAGCGCCGGGGCCGGTTCCTGCTTGTTCCAGCCAATCTCTTCCAGGTAGTCCCGAACATATTGCTTGTCGAACGAGGGTTGCGCCCCGCCCGGCTTGTACCCGCTGCGCAGCCAGTAGCGCGAGCTGTCCGGCGTCAAGACTTCATCGGCCAGCACCACCCGTCCCTCCACCACGCCAAACTCAAACTTCGTGTCCGCCAGAATCAGTCCGCAGCTTTCGGCATGTTGTGCCGCCTTGCGATACAGTGCCAGCGTCAGGTCCCGCAGCGTCTCGGCCGCCTTGCCGCCGATCGCCTTCACCGCCGCATCAAAATCTATGTTGATGTCATGCCCGCCGGCCTCAATCTTCGTTGCCGGAGTAAAGATCGGCTCCGGCAGCCGGTCCGATTCCTTCAGCCCCGCCGGCAGCCTGTTGCCACACACCTCGCCCGTCGCCTGATATTCCTTCCAGCCCGAGCCGGAAAGATATCCCCGCGCTACACACTCTATCGGATACATCCGCGCACGCTTCACCAGCATTGACCGCCCGCGCAGCATCTCGCCGTACGCCTGCAGTTCTTTGGGATACTCCTCCACCTTCGCCGTAATCAGGTGGTTCTCCACAATCGCCTTCAGATGTTCAAACCAGAAGAGTGAAAGCTGCGTCAGCACTTTTCCCTTGTCGGGAATCCCGCTGCCCAAAATATGGTCAAAAGCGGAAATGCGGTCGGTGGCAATAAACAACAGCCCGCCGTCCACTTCATACAGGTCACGGACCTTGCCCCGCGCATACCGCGCCATCCCGCTTAAATGTGTTTCCAGCAGCGCCTCTGCCACAACGCACTCCTTCATCGTGTTGGTTGGAAAACTTAATCCGCCGCGCTACTTCGTCAGTTGTTGCAGCAGCAGCGTGTAAAACTCTACGCCTTTATAGTACGACTCCACCGGCAGCCGTTCATCTTTGCCGTGCGCGCGGTCATCGGTGATGTCCACCGCCGTGCCTCCCACCCCATAGCTCGGCATCCCGGCCTGCGCCGTGTACTTGCTGTCGCTCGCGCCGGTCATCATGTCCGGCACAATCGGCAACCCGGGCCACATCTGCTGCACTGTCGCTTCCAGCGCGCCAAACAGCGTCGGACTCAGCGGTGGCGGCGGCAGCGCCATCTTGTTCTCATTCGCATTCGATGGCTGCCCGCCATTGTCCACCAGTTGTATCGTCACCTTCGGGTCGTTCACAATCTTCGTCAACTCCGCCCGCACTTCCGCCGGCGTATGCCCGGGCAGGATGCGGCAATTCACATTCGCCCGCGCCATCTGCGGCAACGCATTCAACGCGTGCCCGCCCTGGATCATCGTCGCCACGCATGTCGTGTGCATCACCGCGTTGTACCAGTTGTCTTTCGACAACTCATCAATCGCTTTTTTCTGCGGCGGAGTCTCCAGTACGCCGCGCATCGCATCGCCCTGCGCCTTCGGCACCAGCGTCTGCATCTTCGCAAAATACGCGCGCGTCACTTCATTCAACTCAAACGGAAACTTGTATTTCTCAATCCGCCCCAGCGCATCCGCCACATGGTAGATGGCATTGTCCGGCGATGGCCGCGAGCTGTGCCCGCCCGCATTCGTGGCCGTCAATGCAAAGTCCGCGTAGAGTTTTTCCGTAGCGCCCACGCTCATCTCCACCGGCTTGCCGTGGTCGCTGTCCACGCCGCCAGAGTCGGGGTTCAACACAAACTCCGCATCCACCAGCTCGCGATGGTTCTTCACCAGCCACTCCACGCCGTTCTGGTTGCCGAACTCCTCGTCCGCCGTCAGCGCCAGAATAATGTCGCGGTCCGGAACATAGCCCGCGCGTTTCATCCGCAGAAAGGCCTCCATCATCGCCGCGTCTTCGTCCTTCATGTCCTGCGTGCCGCGCCCGTAGAAGTAGCCGTCCTTCTCCACAAACTGGAACGGGTCCGTCGTCCAGTCTTCGCGCTTCGCCTCGACAACATCCAGATGCCCAATCAGCAGGATCGGTTTCAACCGGCTCCCCGCGCGTCCGCGATACCGTGCCACCATGTTTTTCTTGCGCTCCGTCGGCCCCAGCACCTGCACGTCTTCGCTCGCGAAGCCGGCATCGCGCAGCCGCTTCGCCATCGCCTCGGCCGCTGTCGTCACATTGCCCACAGAATCCGTCGTGTTGATTTCAATCAGCTGCTGGAAAATCTCCCGCGCCTCGGCCCGTTCCTGCTGTCCCAATCCCGTCACACTCTGGCCCACTGTCGGCAGACTCATCGCCGCCACACAGCCCATCAAAATCATCCGCACCATCTTCACGGCAGGGAATTTAATCTTCATCGCTCACCATTTTCTTTGGAAGTGCGCTTCATCACACCACGCACCGCCCTCAAGTTCTATACTCGCATGAGAGATGAATTCCAGTCCCACATCCGCATCTGCCCAGCCAGATCCTTCCATCGCCGCCGAGTTGCATCAGGTCTCGCGCCTCTATGGAAAATTCGCCGCGCTGCGTAAAGTCTCGGCCCGCTTCCACGCCGGCCGTTGCCACATCCTCGTGGGAGAAAACGGCGCCGGCAAATCCACCCTGCTGCGTACCGTCGCCGGTCTGCTTTCGCCCAGCATGGGCCGCGTCTCCATCTTCGGGCAAACGCCCCACGAAGCCCGCGCCCGCATCGGCTACATGAGCCACGCCACCATGCTCTACGACGAACTTTCCGGCATGGAAAATCTCGAATACTTCGCCGCCTTGATGCCCGGCTCCATCGGCCTTTCCCCCGCAGACTCCATGCGTGCCGTCGGCCTTGACCCAACCCTGCCGCGCATGGTCGGCCAGTATTCTCAGGGCATGCGCCAGCGCGTCGCCCTCGCCCGCGTTCTGCTGGCCAAGCCGGACCTGCTCCTGCTCGACGAACCCTTCTCCAATATGGATGCCCACTCCGCCGGCCAGATGGTGGACCTGCTCGGCTCCATGCGCGGCTCCGCCATCGGTGCCAAGACCATCATCCTCACCACCCACCAGCCATCGCTGGCAGAGCCCATCGCCGATGCATGGCTCACCATGCGCGCCGGTGAAATCGTCAGTCAGGAGAAGCCCGCACAGTGAACGATCTCGCCGTCTACTTCTCCACCATCTGGCTCCATCTCCGCAAAGACCTCCGCCTCGAGTGGCGTTCGCGCGACTCCATCAACGGCATGCTGTTTTTCTCCCTGCTCGTTGTCGTCATGTTCAGCTTCGCTTTTGACCCAACCGCCGAGCCCGACATCACCCGCCACACCGCCGGCGGCATCTTATGGGTCGCACTGCTCTTCGCCATCGTCACCACGCTCAACCAGAGCTGGAGCCGCGAACTGCGCAACCAGGTCCTCGATGCACAGCGCATGACCTCCGCCTCGCCCTCCGCGCTTTTTATGGGCAAGGTCTTCGCCAACTTCATTTTCGTCACGGTGATTGAAGTCGTCCTCGCGCCGGTCTTCGCCATCTTCTACAACCTGCACCCGCTCGGCCAGACCTCGCTGCTCTTTCTCATCCTGCCGCTCGGCACCTGGGCGCTCATCATCAACGGAACATATTTCGCCGCGCTTTCCATCCGCACCCGCAACCGCGAACTTCTGCTCCCGCTGATTCTTTTCCCCATCACCGTCCCCGCACTGCTCGCCGTCGTTCAGGCCACCGGTGCCGTGCTT
>CAIZGA010000048.1 GCA_903932385.1 uncultured Acidobacteriota bacterium | reverse complement strand
TCGCGAAGACGACCACGCCATCGCAGAAATCGACGCCGCCATCAATGAAATCAAGCGCGCCTCCTTCGACGACGGCAAAGACCTTCGCGACCACCCGCCCATCGACTCCCGCCTCGGCTGGCGCGACCGCTTCGGCAAAGCCAATGAGCTTCTCGACCGCGCCCATCACGACCTCGACCGCGCCGAAGATGTCCCCCAGGCCCGCGGCCTCCGCAACCGCGCCCTCATGCACATCGACGAAGCCCACAACACCATCGACCACGCCTGGCGCACCGCCCACTGGGACAACATGCGCTAACCAAATCCTTCCCTCCAAATAAAAATGCCGCCGGTTTCCCGGCGGCATTTTTATTTCGCATTCGCTCTTGCTCTAACCCATCATTCGTCTGTGCCCTTAATCCGCTTTCATCAAGGAATCACCGGCAATCACCGTTAGGCATTTTTACTTCTTCAACTCCGCCACATGATCATCGGCAATCTTCAACGCCGCATCCAGTGCCGCAATCCCCAAATCAATTTCCTCACGCGTCACAATCAGCGGCGGCGCCACCACCAGGTGGCTGATCCATGCCTGGATCGTCACGCCGTTCTTCATCATCTCGCCGGCCACCTTGTCCACCACCAGCACTTTGCCTTCCACCTTGTCGCTCATCGTGTTCAGCGGCTGCTTCGTCTCCTGGTTCTGCACCAGGTCCACCGCCCAGAAGAGTCCCAGCCCGCGCACATCGCCCACGCTCACGTGCTTCGCCTTCAGCGCCTGCAGCTTCTTGCCCACGTACTCGCCCAACTCGCGCGATCGATCCACCAGCTTCATCCGTTGCATCTCGCGGATCGTCGCCACCGCCGGCCCCAGCGTCATCGGATGCGCTTCATACGTGTGCCCGTGCGAAAAATAATGGTCGTTGAAATAATCCGCAATCTTCTGCGTCGTCGCGCACAACCCCAGCGGCACCGCCGCCGTTGTGATGCCCTTCGCCGTCACCAGGATGTCCGGCTTCACGCCCCAGTGGTTCACCGCGAACCACTCGCCCGTGCGCCCCCATCCGCTCATCACTTCATCGGCAATCAGCAACACGCCGTGCCGCGTGCACAGGTCGCGCAGCTTCGGCATATATTCCTTCGGCGGGACCAGCACGCCGTTCGTTCCCACCACTGGCTCCACCAGCACAGCCGCCACATCGCTCTCATTCACAATCATGTGTTCGATGTAGTCCGCGCACGCCACACCGCACTCGGGATACGTATGCTTCATCGGGCAGCGGAAACAATTCACCTCCGGCGCAAACACCACGCCGTGCAATTTTCCCGCCGGCTCCATCGCCCACCGCCGCGGGTCTCCCGTCGCCGCAATCGATCCCGCCGTCGAGCCGTGATACGACCTGTACCGCGCCACAATCTTGTTCTTGCCTGTGTACATCCGCGCAATCTTGAACGCGGCCTCATTCGCTTCCGTGCCGCTCGTCGTGAAAAAGAATTTCGTCAGCCCTTCCGGCAGCACGTCCAGCAGCATCTGGCTCAGCTTCGCGCGGCTCTCGGTCGCGTACCCGGGCATGATGTACGCCAGGCTCCGCCCCTGCTCGGCAATCGCTTCCACCACCGCGGGGTTCTTGTGCCCCAGGTTCACGCACATCAACTGGCTGCTGAAGTCGAGATACTTCTTCCCCGCGCCATCGGTGAACCAGCATCCCTCGGCATCCACCACCGTCATCGGGTTCCAGCTCTTCTGGAACCGCCACGTGCCGAAATTATGTTTCCGCGTCAGCTCGCTGATTTCCGCCGCTGTCATCTTCTCTTCCGCCATCACTAACCTCCCGAAAAACCTAAATCATATCAAATCATGCGCAGCTTCATTCAAATTCATTCCACCCGCACCTCAAAATTTCCCTACCGATTTTCCGCCGCTTTCATGCATACTTGTTTCGCGCAACTCACATCACTTTCCGCCGTCGCCTATCCCACTTCAGGAGCAACTTCATGTCTACGACCGCCTCCACCTTCAAGCCCCACCGCAGCTGGGACCGAATCTTTTTCCCCTTCATGGCCTTGCTCATCCTCGCCACCGTTCTCTACGGGTTCGCCCATACCTATTTCCTCGCCGGCATGGTCCTCGCCCCGCTGCCCAGCCTTCTCGTCCACCTTCACGGCGCGGCCTTCACTCTCTGGATCCTTCTCCTCATCGTTCAAATCGGTTTCGTCACCACCCACAACGTCGCCATCCATCGCAAGCTCGGCGTTTACGGATTCCTTCTCGCCGTCGTCATGGTCG
>CAIZGA010000047.1 GCA_903932385.1 uncultured Acidobacteriota bacterium | reverse complement strand
CGAACTTGCGAGTAGTGCGTACGGTCGACAGCGGTGGGCGTGCTGTCCAGTTGGTCGCAGAGGCGCGCGCCAAAGGTCTGCGCTGGCACTACGGTCTGTTGCTTCCAAAAATACTGAGCTTCGATGAAATCTTCGTAACTAAAGCTGGAACCGAGCGGACCATTCACCCACTGCTCATAGGGCACGGTGGTGGGTGCGGTATCGCCGGGATGGGCAATCTGGATGGTTACCAGGCCGTTACCGTGGCTGACGAGCAGCACATGGGCGCGGGCATTGGGCGGCGAAGTAATATCCAGCAGCACACGCAGGGTGGATTGCGCGCCGAGTGCCTTGATGGCGATGTTGTAGTTGGTGCGCTTGCCGGCTGCGTCAATGCGGACCAGGCGGCCGGTGACGCGGTAATGCGCCTTGCGCATGCGGTCCTGCGCGTGGGCAATGATGTTGTGCAGCAGGTTCATGGGCGCGTTGGCGCTGGGCTGCGACGGCGGTGCGGCGGCGTGTGCCGCCAGCGGCGCGGATAGTAAACCGGCGAGCAGCAAGGGATGGGCGATACGGGCGCGAAGTTTTTTCATTGGACAGCGCCTCCGAGAGTGATGTCATCCAGAACCATGCCGTCGCGCATACGAATGTGGCGCGGTGCAGCTTCGGCAATTTCATTCTCATGGGTGACGATAATCAGCGTCATGCCATGCGTCTGCTGGATGCCGGTGAGAATCTGCATGATCTTTGCCGAGTTCACGCTGTCGAGATTTCCGGTGGGCTCATCGGCCAGCAGGATGGATGGATTGTTGGCGAGTGCGCGGGCAATGGCCACACGCTGGCGTTCGCCGGCAGAAAGCTGGTTGGGGTAGTGATACATGCGGTCTGCCAGGCCCATCTCGCGCAGCAGAGCTTCGGCGCGTTCCACGCGGGTGTGCGCATTTTCCGCAACCGCCAGCATGGGCACCTGAACATTTTCAATCGCGCGCAGGGTTGGAATCAGATGAAAAGCCTGAAAGACAAAACCGATATGGTGTGAGCGGAAGGTGTCGAGCGAAACATCTCGTCCCAACACGGCGTCGTTGTAGAGAACTTCGCCGCTGGTGGGCGAATCCAGCCCGCCAAGCAGATGCAGCAGGGACGACTTGCCGCTGCCGCTGGCACCGCTGATGGCGACGAACTCACCGGCTTCAATGCAGAGGTTCACTCCACGCAGGGCCTGAATGCGTCCATCGTCGTACTGCATTTGCAGTGCACGAACTTCGAGTTGCGGTGCAGTAATACTACGGCTCATAAAGGCAAATCATTACAGGAAGGTGTGGGAGGGAGTTGCTCCTGCAATGCAATCGTATCCCGCGCGTAAAGCGCTGATCCTTTCGGAATTATAGGCTTCTCAACAGTATATTCGTCATCGCCGTGCAGCGGCGGGCGATTCTCGCCGAAGAGGCTTTACCCAGATACGGTCGGCAGCGGCGCGGCCCAGCACGGCGGGTCCTTTGGCGTTCTCAATGGCCACGGTTTCGTCATAATTACGGCGAATAATACGTAATTGTGAGCCTGGTTCAATCCCCAGCTTGTGCAGGAATTGCAGCAGACGCGGATCGCGCTCAAATAGGCCGGAAACGGTGTATCGGCCGCCTTCGGGGGCGTCAAACAGCAGGGAAAGGCCCCGTTTTTTGCGTTGGGCCGCGCTTTCCGGCAATACCGAGTTGCCGGCGCAGT
>CAIZGA010000046.1 GCA_903932385.1 uncultured Acidobacteriota bacterium | reverse complement strand
TTGCCGCACACTGGAAATACAAGGCCGATGAGGACATCAGCGGCAAGGACGAACAGCGGTTGGCGTGGGTGCGGCAACTGGTGGAGTGGCAGCGCGAGATGAGCGATCCGAACGAGTTCATCTCGACGCTCAAAGTGGATTTGTATCCGGAAGAGGTGTACACCTTTACGCCGAAGGGCAAGGTGGTGGTGCTGCCGAAGGACGCGAGCCCGATTGATTTTGCCTACACGGTGCATACCGAGGTGGGAAACAGTTGCGTGGGCGCGCGGGTGAACGGACGCATGGTGCAGTTGCGGACGAAGCTGCGCAACGGCGACATTGTGGAGATCATCACGCAGAAGGGCCACATGCCCAGCCGCGACTGGCTGGGATTCACCAAGAGCTCGCGCGCGCGGAACAAAATTAAACACTGGCTGAATGAGCACCAACGCGAACGCGCCACCGAAACGGGACGCAAGCTGCTGGAACGCGAGGCGCGGAAGCACAAGGTCAGCATCAGCAAGTTGAATGATGACGACTACGTGCGCGTGGCGAGTGAGTTCGGCGTGGCGGGGACGGTGGACCTGCTGGCGGGCGTGGGATTCGGAAAACTTTCTGCGCGCCAGGTGCTGCACAAGTTATTGCCGGAGACGGCGGAGCTGGCGAACACTGAAGCGACGGAAGCGGGCGAGGGAACCCACTCGGGGATGTCGGAGGCGGTGGCGCGGGTCTTCTTCGGGCGCGGGTCGGATTCGCTGCTGGTGGAAGGCCAGGATGATTTGCTGGTGTATCGCGCGCGATGTTGCAATCCGATTCGCGGCGAAGAGATTGTGGGATACGTGACGCGCGGCAAAGGCGTGGCGGTGCATGCGCGCAACTGCCCGAATGTGCAGAACCTGCTGTATGAGAGCGACCGGCGCATCAACGTGGATTGGTCGAAGGCGGCGGGAGAAGATGGCGCGGCGAAGACGTATCCGGTGAAACTGATTTTGTATTGCGATGACCGCACGGGCCTGCTGAAGGAATTGACGGCGGTGATTTCCGATGACGGAACCAATATCCGCAGCGTGGATTCGCGGCCGGATGAAGAGAACGACGGCGCGAAGGTGGAGTTTGTGGTGGAGACGCGCGATGTGCGGCATCTGGCGCGGCTGGTGAATTCGCTGCGACGCGTGACCGGTGTGCGCGATGTGCAACGCATGCATAAAGTTTAGGAGCAGAAAAATGGCAAACAAAATTGCAGTGGTGACCAAGGATGCACCGGCGGCGATTGGGCCGTACACGCAGGCGGTGCGGGCGAATGGCGTGTTGTACACGTCGGGGCAGATTGCGCTGAATCCGGAAACGGCGATGATGGTGCCGGGTGGGATTGAGGAGCAGACTGAGCGTGTGCTGGAAAATTTGCGCGCGGTGTTGGGCGAGGCCGGGTTGGGATTTGAACACGTGGTGAAGACGACGGTCTTTCTAAAAAGCATGGGCGACTTTGCGGCGATGAATGCCATCTACGCAAAATATTTTGCGCCGAAGGGTGTGGTGGCTCCGGCGCGGTCTACGGTGCAGGCGGCGGCGTTGCCGAAGGATGCGTTGGTGGAGATTGATTTGATTGCCGTCGGGTAGGCGTACATCTTGCGGTAAAGATGCATCGATATATTGTTTGCAGGTTGCACTGAATCCTCCCACAGAGTGAGCCGCTTGGAAACTTACAAGATTCTCGGAGCAGAAGGCCAGGCGGCCGGCAGCGCCCCGGTGCTTGTGGAGCGACGGTTGACCAGTCTGGACGGCTGGCGCGGCGTGGCGATTCTGCTGGTGTTTTTTCGGCACTACTCCAATACAACGAGTTTTAAACATGGCTGGGTGATGGTGCTCTCGCGGGTGCTGGAGAGCGGCTGGATTGGCGTGGATTTATTTTTTGTACTCTCTGGATTTTTGATTACCGGCATTTTGCTGGACACGCGCGAACACAAAAACTACTTCAAAAACTTTTATGCCCGGCGAACGCTGCGCATCTTCCCGTTGTATTTCGGCGTGCTGTTTGCGCTGCTGGCGGCGGGCCCATGGCTGCATCTGCAGTGGACGGCGTGGCACCTGAGTTTCTTCTTTTATGTTTCGAACATCGCCTCGCAATTTAAAGACAACCTGTACAGCCTGAGTGCGTTTGTGGGACTGGGCCCGACGTGGTCGCTGTGCGTGGAGGAACAGTTTTACATGCTGTGGCCGCTGGTGATTCTGCTGATCCCGAACCGGAAGCGGCTGCTGCAATTTATCGTGGGCGCGATGACGTTGGCATTGCTGACGCGATTGGCGTTGCTGTTGACGCTGCCGAATGAGCCTGCCTATGAGTGGGCGTACCATGTGCTGCCGATGCGCGCGGATGGTTTGCTGTGCGGCGCGATGATTGCGGTGCTGTATCGGAAAAATATTTCTGTGAAGCAACTGCGCTGGCCGCTGGGGATTGCCGCGGTGGTGTTTGCGGCGGTTTGTATTTCGTGCGGGTACATCGACTTCCACAGCGTGGCGACTTGTTTGTTGATTTATCCCAGTGTGGCGCTGCTGTTTGGCGGGCTGCTGTTGCATGCCCTGCAGCAAGGAACGTGGGCCAACTGGATTGGCAATGTCGGTTGGCTGCGGTTCTTTGGCAGATATAGTTACGGCATGTACATCTATCACGACCTGCTGAACACGGCGGGGCTGATGCGGTGGATGCAGATGAAGATGCATTCGCTGGCGTTGGGCGGGATGGTGTATGTGGTGATGATGCTGGCGATTACGACGGTGGTATCCGTGCTCAGCTATGAGCTGTTTGAAAAACAATTCCTGAAGCTGAAGGACAGGTTCAGCTACTCAGCGATTTAATTTTTGGAGACGATATGACAGAGGAAGCGAAGCCGGAAAAAATGTCCAAGGCAACACCGGAAAAGATGTTCAAGACTGAAGCCGAGTGGCGCGAGCTGCTGACGCCGGAGCAGTTCCACATCATGCGGATGAAGGGGACCGAGCCGGCCTTCAGCGGCGCGCTGGTGAACAACCATGATGATGGAATTTATCGCTGCGCGGGATGCGGGGCGGAGTTGTTCAAGAGCGAAACGAAGTTTGAGTCGGGCAGCGGGTGGCCGAGTTTCTGGCTGCCGGTCAGTGCGGAGGCGGTGGCGGCACACGAGGACACCAGCCACGGCATGCGGCGGATTGAAGTGACCTGCGCGCGCTGCGATGCGCACCTGGGACATTTGTTTCCGGACGGACCGCGACCGACGGGGATGCGGTACTGCATCAACTCGGCGTCGCTTAAGTTTGAGGGGAAGTAGCGGCTGGAATTAAATACGAATGGCGCGGTAGCGGCTGCACCAACATTGCCGAAAGACCGCGCCAAAACTGTTTAGTACGCAAACTGTGGCCGGGGTTAGCTGGCCTTCTTTACCTTGCCGCCCTTGATGCAGGTGGTGCAAACGCGGATGCGCTTGTTGCCGCCGGCGACGACGGCCTTGACCGG
>CAIZGA010000045.1 GCA_903932385.1 uncultured Acidobacteriota bacterium | reverse complement strand
AGTTTGTTGATCATGTTCACAAAAACATATGTGGCTGCCGTGGGAATTCCAGTGCGCGTGGACATGGGACGCGAACGCTGCATGGCGTGGTAGGCGCGAAAGATGAATCCCATCGAATCCAACAGGTAGACCGGCGGTTTGGCTTCAGCGCCCTTCGATTTTTCTTTTTTCTCTTTGCTCATAAGGATTGTCCGCGTGAATTTCTGTCGACTCATTATTCTCTATATCGAGCACGAGTCTACCAGTCGGCGGCATCGGTCCGCCTAGGTAATCAACATGCAATCGCCGTAGCTGAAAAAGCGGTAACGCTCGCGCACGGCGTGTTCGTAGGCGCGGAGAACGGCCTCGCGTCCGGCGAAGGCGGCGACCAGCATCAGCAGAGTGGACTGCGGAAGATGGAAATTGGTCAGCAGGCCCTGCACAATGCGGAAGTTGTAACCCGGCGAAATAAAAATACTGGTCTCGCCGGAGTGCGGTTGCAGTTCGGCGGCGAGTGCGGCGCAGTGTTCCAGCACGCGCACGGTAGTGGTTCCGGCGGCAATCACGCGGCGGCCTTCACGCAGAGCGGCGTTCACTGCATCGGCGGTTGACGCGGGCAAAGTGTATCGCTCGCTGTGCAGATGAATTTCTTCCACGCGCTCCACGCGCACGGGTTGAAATGTTCCCAATCCCACATGCAGAGTAACCCGCTCAATCTGTACGCCGCGCGCGGCAATCTCCTCCAACACTTGCTCTGTGAAGTGCAGTCCGGCCGTGGGCGCTGCGGCGGAACCGCGTTCGCGCGCGTAGACCGTCTGGTAGCGTTCGCGATCTTCGGCGGCGTCGTTTGCGTCGCGATGAATGTACGGCGGCAACGGCATCTGGCCTAGTCGCTCGAGTGCACCGTAAAAATCCGCAGTAGCGGCGAAGCGCAGCGTGCGTTCGCCAAATTCGCCTTCAGCAATTACTTCGGCTTCGAGCAGCGGCGGCGCATCTCCTTCGGAAAATTCCAAACGCTCGCCGATGGGAAGTTTTTTTGCCGGCCGCACCAGCGCATTCCAATCGCTGGCAGATTTCTGCTCGACCAGCAACACTTCCACTCGGCCAGTGGGGGCCATGCCTTTCTGCGAATGCAGACCCGCGCGACGCGCAAACAATCGCGCAGGAATCACGCGGCTGTCATTCAGCACCAACACGTCGCCGGCGCGAAGTTGCTGCGGCAGCTCGCGAAAGATGCCGTCGCGAAAATTGCCGGTCTCGCGGTCGAGCAACAGCATGCGCGAACCATCGCGCTGCGGCAGCGGCCCCTGCGCGATTAATTCTTCCGGCAATGTGTAATTGAAATCGGAAACCAGCACGAATTGATTTTATCGTCTGGCTTGCTGCGCCCAGTGGTTTTCTGCCATGGCAACGGTGCGCTCCAGCGCGGCCTGCACCAGCGGCATGTCCCGCTCGATGTCGGTGACCGGAACCGGCTTGGCCCAGGTGATGATGACGCGCGAAAACGGTTTGGGAATCAACATGCGGTCCCATGTGCGCAACTGCCAGGCGCGTTCCGGCAGCACGAAGAAGGTGACCACATCGCTTTGCGTGCGTTTT
>CAIZGA010000044.1 GCA_903932385.1 uncultured Acidobacteriota bacterium | reverse complement strand
ATGGCAACAACACCGAGGGATATACGCTGAACAGCGACGGCACCATCAGCAGCTTCGCCATATCGCCAAGCCTGCTCTCCAACCAGATTCTGGCTTCGACGCTGCTGCAGTGCACCAACAGCATCATTTGCAATACATCGGCCGCGTTGCCGACCAGCATTGTGACAGAAGGCAATTTCCAGTACGTGACGCAGCCAGGTCGCGCGACGTCCAACGGTCTGGCAGTGATGACCGGTGCGCCGACGGCCATCCAGGAAGAACTGACCACGGGCACCGACCCTGTGTATTCGATTGTGGGCAGCGGAGCACAGCGCCTCTACACGCTAAGCGCCGGATCCAACACGGCGACGGCCATTGAAGCCAAGAGCAACACCATCTCCAACGTGATTCCAGTCGGGTCGAATCCGATATACGGGTTGATGAGCGCAGATGACAATCGAACCTACGTGCTGAACAAAGGTTCCGGCACGGTGACGGTCATCAACAGCCAGCAGAACCTGTTGGACAGCAACACGGCGTTGGGTGCGGGATCGACGATACCAGTGGGCAGTACCCCGGTGTGGGCGGACTATTACAGCACCGGCAATGAGTTGTTTGTCATCAATCAGGGAACGAATACGACGACCGACCCGGCTTCGCTGACCATCATCAACACAACGCTTTGCTCGACCAATGCGACTTCCACCGTAACTTGCGACCCATCGGCGCTGACCGATTCGGCGCAGTTCGGCCAGATTATTGCGAAGATCCCGCTGACCTATACGGTGAGCAATGTGACCTACAACCACGTGCCCAGCCAAGTCTGCGTGATGCAGGACGGCAGCAAAGTTTATGTGGCGGAGCAGGACCCGTCGCAGGCGAATGGATACGTCACTTCGATTGACCTGACGACGTACGCCGTGCTGAAAACGATTGCGGTGCAGGGACATCCGACGACGATTGGCTGCTCTAGCGGCACGCCAACCGGCAAGGTCTATGTGACGGCACCCGACAGCCTGAACCTCGACATCATCTATTCTGAAACCGATACGCTGACGGCGATTGTGCCGCTGCAGGGTTACGGCGCATGGGTTCGCGTAACCGGACCGTAAGCGAAAATATTTTCAACCAGAGCGGCGCGGGATAAAACCTGCGCCGTTTGAATTTAAGCGATGGTGGGATTTTCCAGTGCGAGGAGTTCCTGCAGCGTGTTGACGCCACGCAGGGTCTTGGCCTGGGCAGCGTTGGTATGCAGCTGCGCGAAGGCGCTACCGGCGGCAGCGAGGACGCCTTCGGTGGCGCGGCGCTCGCCATCGGCAAGCTCTGCCTTCAACTTGGGCAGCAAAGCGCGGGAGTAGACGGCGCATAGCGGCTGCGGACGGTCTTCCACATGGGTGACAACGGCCACGGCGCTGGAGGCGGCTGCGGCGGTGATGAGATGCGAGAGCCAATCGAGGGTGACGAGCGGCATATCCACGGCCAGCACCAGGGCATGCTGGGTGGGCGAGGCAGCCAGAGCGGTTACGATGGCCCCGAGCGGGCCGGGCGCGGGATTGTCATACACGACAGGCGCGTGAACGGCGAGGTCCGGGCGGTTGCCGACGATAAATACATGGGGAGTGAGTGCCCGCAGCTGCGAAACGGCACGCGAAATGAGAGTGCCTCCGCGCCACGGCAGTGTGGCTTTATCGCGGCCCATGCGGGAGCTTTCGCCGCCGGCGAGGATGAAGCCTGAAACTGGTTGCATGAATGTATTAGAAAGCAAAAACAATAAAATATTGATAAATCTTTTGGCCAAATTGCTGTGCAAAATTACTTTCCCGAGGCCAGAAGTTCTATAAAGCGAATGATGGACTGGGTGCCGCGGTGGAAGTTGGGGATATGGAATTTTTCATTCGGCGCGTGCAGGTTGTCGTCGGGCAGACCGAAGCCCATCATCACCGTGGGAATTTTCAGGTGCCGTTCAAAGTCGCCGACGATGGGAATGGAGCCGCCACTGCGGATGTAGACAGTATCGCGCGACCAGACTTCATGCATGGCGTCTGTGGCGGCGCGGGCGTAGGGATTGTCGGTGGAGAGCAGGATGGGATCGCCGGAGTGAATGAGGCGGACCTCGAGCGTGATGCCGGCGGGGCAGAGCGCGAGAACGGCAGCGCGGAATTGCTCGAAGGATTCCGCAGGTGACTGGTGCGGAACAAGACGCAGCGAAATTTTTGCCGTGGCGCGGGCGGGGATGACGGTCTTGGCGCCGACACCGGTGAAGCCGCCGGGCATGCCGTGTACCTCCAGCGTGGGACGCGCCCAGGTGCGTTCAAAAACGCTGAAGCCGGGTTCACCGGTCAGCACGGTGGAGCCGACTTCGGTCTTGCGGTAATGCTCTTCATCGAAGGGCAGCGATTTCCATGCGGCGAGTTCGTCGGCGCTGGGTGCGGCGACTTTGTCATAGAAGCCGGGAATGTTGATGTGGCCGTTGGAATCTTTCAGACCGGCAATCACCTGCGAGAGCGCGACGAAGGGATTCGGCGCTGCGCCGCCGTACATGCCGCTGTGCAGATCGGTCTTCGCGCCGCGGGCTTCCACTTCTGTGTAAATCATGCCGCGCAGGCCGACGCAGAGGGTGGGCATTTCAGGCGCGAACATTTCCGTATCAGAAACGAGTGCGGCATCGGCGCGCAAAGTTTCCGGATGATTGCGAACATAGGTGGCGATGCCTTCGCCGCCGACTTCTTCTTCGCCTTCAATGATGACGCGGATGTTGATGGGCAGCCTGCCGTTGTTCGCGGCAAAGAGCGACTCCAGCGCCTTTACGTGCATCCACGTCTGGCCTTTGTCATCCACAGCGCCGCGGGCGTAGAGATTGCCGTCGCGTTCCGTGGGTTCAAAGGGAGGCGTGTGCCATTCGTCCAGCGGGTCGGGCGGCTGCACGTCATAGTGGCCATAGCAGAGCAATGTCGGTGTTCCGGACGCATGCAGCCAATCGGCATAGACCAGCGGATGGCCGGTGGAACTGGTGCCGGTGGTTTCAATCAGGCGAACATTCTCCATGCCGATGCGGGTGAGTTCGGCGGCGATGAACTCGGCGGCGCGGCGTGTGTCGGCGGCAT
>CAIZGA010000043.1 GCA_903932385.1 uncultured Acidobacteriota bacterium | reverse complement strand
CCTTCGAAGGGAATCCAAACTGTCAGGTTGGATGTGGGGCCGAAGTTGTTCGTGGGCAAGGTACCGAGGTTGGAATTGCTAATCACCGATGAGGTCGGGGCAGTGATGGTAACGGGTGCATAGATGTTCACGGCATTCACGCCTGCGCCTGCGCCTGTACCTGTTGCGGCGCTAGTGCCCTGAACCACTTGGAGGATGGCCGGATTGTTCGAATACACCATCTGGACTTCGTCGGCATTGAGCATACGATTGTAGACACGCACATCGTTCATGGCGCCATTGAGGGGCGCTCCCATCTGCAAGTCCTCGCCTATGCGCATCTTGGTGCCGTTCGCCACGAATGCGCCACTTGGGGCTTGTTGCGAGGAGCACAACACACCATTCGCGTAGAGGCTCACATTGGATGATGCGAAGGAAACCGCGAAATGATTCCAATTGCTTGCGGCGCCAACTGGGTAGAAGGACGATGCTAGCGTATTATTGATCAGCACGCAAACACCACCTGCGCCGCCACTGGCAGAGACGTTGGAGTAGGCCAATGTGAGCCCAGAATCATTGCCCGCTGCGCCAAGATTCAGCAGTGTCTGATTGGAGGTCGTCGCCAGCGAGTAAAAATTCGCCCAGCATGCGAGCGTGAGTGGCGGTGTGAAGCCACCAGCGCTCGTTACGTCCACATAGTTGTTGTCGTTCACTAGGACGAGCCCCGTTGTTGTATAGCCGCCCGGGGTTGCCACGGTGCCTCCAGCTGCCGCCCCTGCAGCGCTGAGAGCACCGCCTGTCACATACGACAACGTTCCACCACCAACATTGGAGGCTGTTCCAGTAACACCAGTGTAATCATTTAGAGTCGCATCAAGCAAATATTGAGCGACGAGCCCAGTGCCTAATACTGTTGAATTCACACGATACCCGCCGTACATGTCGTGTAATGTCGCCACGTACCGCTTGGTACCCAGCATGACGTTCGATGCGGCCGTCGACATACAGATAGCCTATTTATATAATGCCGCTTTAAAAAATAATGTGTTTATTCGCAGATAAAAGAGCCCAGTTTGTCTATTCTCCTATATGTGATAATGCGCGCGCGGGTCTTCTTGATTTGGCTGCCGGATTTCCAACAGATTGTGAATAAAATCTGTCAGCAAGCTTCATTTCTTTCATATATTCTTCACGGACCTTGTTGTATGCCTCGCGGGCCGCTGCTGCGATCATCTGGTACCTTTTGTATGATTCCAAAGCCTTATTCGCGAGGCTCTCATTTCGTTTCGCTCGGGTTAGTGTTTCAGCTACAAGGCCGGCTAGTGCCTCGGCCTTAGCAGTTGCATTTGCGAATGACACCGCGGTATCTGCTGTTTTCCGTTTCATCATTGCTACATTTGCCATTGCAGCGGCGTACGCCTTCTCTTCATTTGCATTGCGGCGTTCGAATGAAGCCAGTACCTTAGTATTCGTTACATTGTCCTGGTGCTCCATATACTGGACTCTGCTAGAAGGCGATACGAGCCCCAGTGAATCAAATTCGGCTGCAGCCGAATTTAAGGCAGTTCTGATTACTGGTGTGAAGGATATTAAAGTTTTAGTAGGATTGTTGATGCCAATATTTCTTTCGTATATTTCTTTAATATGTTTCAAAACCTTGATGTATTCCGGGAATGTTTTACCAGATTCAGCCGAGAACCGTTCGTATTGAGCTAGGTTCATCATGATGTGGTTGATATTGGTCGTTATATCCCGAGTCTGGGGTGTTTGACAGGCATCTACATCAGTGCCATCAATGACCTGTTTCAAATCGATGATTTTGTTGCCTGCATCGTCCGGTGTAGCCTTATTGATGTTCTTGAGCAACAAACACACAATCGTTTTGGCGGTTTTTTCCCAGCCCACCCGGCGATTTGGCTCAATAACCGTTCGTGGAGCGGCTGGGGCGCTTCGAGGTCGAAGAGACCGAATACTCATCCAATCTGCTTTAACAAATAACTTTAAAAAAAGTTAATAAAAATTTATGATAAATTATGTTCACAGCACACAGCACTGGAACGTGGGGAGAATAGGGATACACTCGTGCTTCAACGTCTTCAAATACGTTTGTAGCTTGTACCGGCGGGGATACATATGCAGTTGCCCCGAATTGATATCGGTCATGAGAGGCCGCAGCTTTGCCGGGAGCAGCTGGACAGATTCCGGCGGTAGGACACTCAGGAGCTGTACGTTTGTGTCGCATGGAGGCGGGATGGTAGGATATTTCCCAGGCGCCACCCAATTGTTATATAGGTCTTTCAGCGTTGGTGCATAGTCGAATGGATAATACCAGCCCTCATCTTTTTTATTGCCGGTGTAGTAGTCGAACACCCACCGAATCCCATCTACATATTGCTTGCACGACCACAGGATGATGCGGCTGTCGTGAAGATGAGTGTTGAACAGGTGTTTATAGTACAGGCTGCGCCATTTGGAGACGTCGGCTTCCTGAATGAGTTTGGCCAGCGGGGCCTTGTTTTCTGGGAGCAGCGGGTAGTACTGGTCCATGGGACCATCTCCTTGCGGCCGGCGCCGCACATAGTCTTCATTTGCTTCCCACATCATCTTATCCTCGGTGGCTGCGAGTTCAGCGATGACTGCGTGTAGATTCTCGTAATTGATTTTGGTATCAGCATTCACCAGCGAGAATGTTTCGTCTGTCGGCTCCTCATCTCCCTCCCACATACTGGGGACTTTTGCAGTGGCAACCTTCTT
>CAIZGA010000042.1 GCA_903932385.1 uncultured Acidobacteriota bacterium | reverse complement strand
GTTATAGGGCAGTCCCATCTCCTATACAGAAAATATGTCCGATAACAGATATTCTGTAATAAGGGAAGAATGGGCTACAGCCTGTATATCCTTTGATTCCTTGGCTTTATTTGCATGGTATGTTCTTACAGGCACTCCCTATGCAAATTGCTCAGGCTGTTTTCGGTGTCTTCCATCATTTTGAGCTGGCCCGTGAACTGCATCGCCGTGGACATCTGCATGGGATCTATTCCACCTGGCCGCAATCGCGTTTACAGCGTGAAGGTTTGCCGCAGGACAAAGTTCACACCTTCCCCTATCTCCACGTAGCCGAATATGCCGTACACCGATTCCTGCCAAGCTGGCACTGGCTGAGCGACGAACTTGGTTATGCCAATGCGTTGGCCTTTGACCAGTGGCTTGACCGCCAGCTGCCTACATCCGGTATCGACGCCTTGATAGCCATTGCCGGTGCCGGCCTTACCACCGGCCGCCATCTACAGCAGCGTGGCGGCATCTTCATCTGCGACCGAGGCTCAACCCATGCACGTTATGCAGCCAATCTGCTGACCGATG
This sequence comes from uncultured Acidobacteriota bacterium, assembly GCA_903932385.1. GTDB lineage: Bacteria > Acidobacteriota > Terriglobia > Terriglobales > Acidobacteriaceae > CAIZGA01. The sequence continues at coordinate 4,501 of CAIZGA010000042.1, read as the reverse complement.
AATACCAACGCTGGGGCTTGTCATATCAAGTCGATCATCGAGATACGATTCGCGAGGAAGAAATCTATCTGGCCTGCGACGCCATCTCTGTTCCGTCATCATTTTCGGCCAGAAGCTTCATAGAATCAGGTATTTCTGCCGATAAAGTTCATGTATTGCCATATGGAGTACTACTGGAACGCTTTTCGCCGGTCCATGAACCTCCTACAGACCGATTTGAGGCGATATTTGTCGGCCAAGTTAGCCTTCGTAAAGGCATTCCGTACCTATTGCAGGCCTTTGCCCGACTAAAACATTCCAATAAGCGGCTTCGAATTGCCGGTGCCATTGCCCCTGAAATGAAGCCCATCCTGGAAAAGCTGCCACAAGAGAATGTCGAGTTCCTCGGCATCCTGCCGCAGGCGCAATTGCCTGCCCTAATGAGCTCCAGCCATCTGTTGGTGCTGCCAAGCATTGAGGAGGGCCTGGCGCTCGTACAGGGCCAAGCTATGGCCTGTGGATGCCCTGTGCTGGCCAGTTTCAACACTGGGGCTGAAGACCTCTTTAGCGACGGCGTGGAAGGCTTTATCGTGCCGGTGCGCGATGTGGACGCTCTGGTGCAGCGTATGCAGCAACTGGCAGACGAGCCCGAACTGCAGGCGCGTATGCGTCAGGCCTCACTGGCGCGGGTTCAGCACTTGGGCGGCTGGCGCCACTATGGCGACCTATGGGAGTCCCTGCTCCAGCGGCTCACTGCTGGCCGTGCTCGCTGACCGTCCCCGGACCCGGTGGATAAAGACCTTCAGCACTGGTAGCAGATGGAACAACGGAAAATCTGCCAGCAAGACTGCGCCGGCCACAGCCACGGCTACAGCAATCTGCAGTGGAATTGAAAGTTTAGAGGCTGCCCCCAACCACTTCACGCTGACCAGCATCATCAAGCCTGCCAGCAGCAGGAGCCTGTTCAGGAATTTAAGTTCCAGCGCTTCGTGCAGAGCGAAGAACTTCATGTTCAGGTTAACGATGTACGCCATCTGCAAAATCTCAAATGCCAGCCACGACCACAGCAGGCCGGTCAGGCCGAAATGCGGCACAACGCCCAGCCACAGCAGATCCAATGCGATGTAACTCCCGACCATGAAGCGCGCGAGTTCCTTGTGCGTGTTGGTTGAAAATTGAAACTGATATTTATGTTCCTTGACGGACATGATAGTGGAGATGCAAGCGCAAAGAATATACGGCGTTGCAGAAAACATGTCGCGTCCATCCTTGCCATGGATCCAGATGGCAAGCAGCGTGGGCGAAAGAAACAGCACGCCAAAATTAGCGATGGGAATCAGAGAAAATATCAGCCGCTCGGAGTAGTTGTACAGCCGCGATAGTGTTCCCCAGTCTTTGTGTCCGTAGAGCCGCGTAATCTCCGGCCCCATGGATTGCGTCAGCGTATTCATCTGCTGGCGCGTCATGGAGAAGATGGTGCGCATGGTGTTGAAGATTGCCACCATGACCGGGCCGGCGCCGAGTTGCAGAATGAGAATCGGCACCTGATACAGAAACCAGTTGCTGGACCAAATCAAAGCGAAATAGCCGGACTGACCCAGAATGCGCCGCACAGAAGTGCCATCCCAATAGCTCAGTGATGGAAAAATATCTGCGGCAATCATCCGCAGGTGAATCAGTGCCAGCATCATGGTCACGCCGACGCAGGCCAGTTGTGCCAGTGCAATGGCAGCGAAGGATGCGTGCAGCCAGACCAGCGCGAGGGTGGAAAACATGATGAGCAGATTTTTTACATTGCTCCAATAGCCGCCGATATGAGCTTTGCCAATCACCATGAATGTGCCGAAGAAATATCCCGAGGGGATGTTCAACAGCACCTGCAACGCCAGAAGATAGATGGCCAATTGCACCGTAGCTGAAGGTATGCTCGGTGACCCGGCTACACTTCCATCCATACGCAGCCAATGCTGCAGCGGCAATAGAAAAACCACGAGAGCCGTAATCGCCGCTGTTGCCACAATTCCCAATAGCAAACGTAAGGCGGTGGATTGCTGCACATGGAAGCCATCCATGTCGCCGCCGTGGTAACGCACCGTCAAATCCTGATTGACGTAGGTTTGCACGCCGAAATCCAGCGTGCCCAGGTATGAAACCGCCGCCGACAACGCCAGCCATTCGCCATATCCCGCAGTACCGTAGGTGTGAATGAAAAACGGCACCTGAATCAGGTTCTGCAGGACATTGATGGCGTGCCCGGAAAACAGGGCCGACATATTTTTCACGATATTGCGGGTTCTGTTCATGGCGTGTGTCTTGCTACAGCTAATTGTACGAGGACAATTGTTTCCGCAACGACTGGTGTGCTGTGAATTGTTACGAGTTGCGATTGGTTATGATAATCGGGTGGCGACGAGCGCCGTTGCAATGAGCGAATCACATCAGATCCATCCAGACTCCCGTGTAATTCTTATGGCGCAGGCCGATGTTTTCGGCGGCGCGGAACGGAGCCTGCTTGCGCTAACCAACTGGCTGCAAAGCCAGTCGATTCCCCACCACTTTGTGACCTACACCGATGCGATGAACTTCAGTTCATACGCCACGCATGCGCCGCTGGTGCACGTGTTGCGGCCGCGCATGAAGGTCTGGAACAAAGTGACTGCCTTGCGTCGCTATTTCCGCGAAAATCCTTCCAACTTCAAACCCCTTGCCTCGGGATATCAAATTGCGCAACACGCAACCATGGCCGGCGCACGTGGATTCCATACACTACTACATGACACCCCATCGCTAATTGGTGAAAGCATTCTCGAAGCGAAGCCTCGCATAACGCTTTATCAGCGCATCACCAATTCCATCCTGCGGCATGGTCTGCAAAGCGGTGGCAGGACTATCGTAACCAGCGATTTTCTGCGCGGGGATTGTATGCGGTACTTCGGGGTGACCGCAGATATTGCACGCATGGGCGGCATGGTCAACGATGCATTTCGCATTCGTCCAGTTGCAGACAAACTGAACATGCTGAGTATCTCGCGCGTTGAAGACAACAAGCGTATCGACTGGATACTGCATTCATTGGCCGATTTGGAAAATTCCGAATCGCCACTATCAAAACGAGTGGACTGGAGCCTCGACATTGTTGGCAAAGGATCGAAGATGGAACCGCTGCGCCAAATGGCCGCGACACTCGGCATTGGTAATCGCATCCATTTCCACGGCTTTGTGGAAGATGCAAAGTTAGTTGAAATCTTCGCGCACTGCCATCTCTTCCTCATGCCGGCGCGCCAGGGTTATGGCATTCCTGCGATTGAATCTCTGCAACGCGGCATCCCTGTGCTGCTGCATCGTGAATCCGGTGTGAGCGACATTCTGCTGGATACGCCGTGGGCCACGGTGATTCATGGCGGCGAGGATTCGATGACGCCGGGTCTACAGACCGCAATCGAATCCGTGCTGGCCATGCGCCACGCAGCTTCTCCCCTGCCGTCGTTGCCGACAGAGGCAAGCTGGGCAGAGCGTGTTGCCACTCTATGTAATTGGATTTAGCAGACCAACAGCCAGCTACATTTTGTAGCGGCCAAGGTCCTCGTCATTCAGATTTTCGAGAGTGCGGCGTAATTCTTCGGCAGTCAGGTTCTGCGGACTCTCTGCTGAAACCCGAGCGCGCTGCAAAACTTTTCGCTGAACATAAATCGGAACATCACTGCGCAACGCCAGCGCCAGCGCATCAGAAGGCCGCGCATCTACCGTTACGCGTTCGCCATTCTGTTCCAACCAGATCATGGCGAAGTAGGTATCGTTCTGCAGATCAGAAACGACTATTTTTCGCACATGTGCATTCAGACCTTCCACCAGGTTGCGAAGAAGGTCATGCGTCATCGGGCGAGGCGCGGTGGATTTTTCAATTTCGAGAGCAATCGCATTCGCTTCAAACACGCCAACCCAGATGGGCAGCACCGCATCGCTGGCTACGTCTTTCAGCACCACGATGGGCATGTTGGTCACCGGGTCCAGCATCAAGCCGCGAATCTTCACCTCAACTTCGGCGTTGGGATCATCGACCATCGTTTCTGGCGTTGCAAGCGGCTCAGTCATGCTGACAGTATGACGCGTTTCAGGCAGATTCGCCAACCAGACTGTTGGGAAATGTTTGCGTGATACGAACACGGGCATAACTGCCCTGCGCCGGCGCTATCGGCTGTGTGCTGGTGAAGTTTACTGTTTTATTGTCTGCCGAGCGCCCCACTACCTGATTGCGTTGCGTGTTGTAGCCTTCCACCATCACCTCCATCACTTCGCCGAGATGACGACCGTAGCCTTCGCGTTGAATCTCCCGCTGCCGATCATTCAGAATCTGCAGGCGCAGGTTTTTTGTTTCTTCGGGGATGCTGTCAATCATCGTCAACGCCGCCGTGTTGGGGCGTGCCGAATATTTAAAACTGAAGACTGCATCGTAGCGAACTTCATCCAGCAGCGTGATGGTCTCTTCAAACTCTGCGCCAGTTTCTCCCGGGAAGCCGACGAT
>CAIZGA010000041.1 GCA_903932385.1 uncultured Acidobacteriota bacterium | reverse complement strand
TGCTGCGCGAAGAACGCGATACCGGCAGCATCTCTCTGCGCGGCTTTTACACGCGTCGCGTGCTGCGTATTCAGCCGGCGGCGTTGCTGTATCTCTTCCTCATTCTGATGCTCGGCTTGCTTGGGTTCATTCCAAATTTCTGGCAGGGAGTGGTCGGCGCGGTTCTGATGATTCGCAATTTCTGGCCCGGTGAATCTGGCACCGTCTACTGGTACACCTCGCACTTCTGGAGCCTGGCGGTGGAAGAACATTTCTACATGCTGCTGCCTGCATTCCTGGTTCTGGTGCGGCGCTATCGGCTCTCCATCCTCAGCGTGCTGGTGATTGCGTTTGAGTTCTGGCGCATCTACGTGTTGAAGACGCCGCGGTTGCAGGAGTTTGGCTGGTTTATTTATCTGCGTACGGACATGGTGATTGGCGGCATCCTGCTGGGTTCGGCCTTTGCAGTGGCACTGGGCATGCCTCGGTTTCGTGCGATGGCAACCAAATATTTACAGCCGTGGATTGCGCTGCTATACGCGCTGGCCGTGCTGGTGGAGCAGCAGTATCATCACTCGACCTACGACCATCTTGTGTTGATGACGATTTATCCCATCGTGATTACGGCAACCATGCTGCATCCGGAAACGATTGCAAGTAGAGTACTGGAGTTGCCGCCACTGAGATTCGTCGGGCGAATTTCCTACAGCCTCTATCTGTATCAGCAGATTTTTTTCTATGAATACGCTCCGCCCGCTCCGGGCACGCTGCGTTCGCATGTGCTGCTTTGCTGGCTGCTGCTGTTCGCACTGGCCACGACAAGTTACTACATTGTGGAGCGGCCGTTGATTCGCCTTGGGCATAAACTATCTGCGCGATTCAAATCGTCGGCCGCATCGGCCAGCCCGGCAACACAAACTCTCTAGCTGTGGATGCCGTGCGTGGGCTAAGATTCCCGATGATGCGGCGCAGCAATTCATCTAACATGGTTAAGAAGCAACCGCTGGAGGAAGACCGTGGCCTACGATGATTTGCGCGATTGGATAAAGAAGCTGGAGAAGGCCGGGGAACTTGTACGCGTGCGCGAGGAAGCGGACGCGGAGTTGGAGATGGCGGCCATTGCCGATCAGGTTTCCAAGTCCGGCCACCGCGGCGACAAGAAACATGCACCCGGCGGGCCGGCGTTGCTGTTTGAAAATGTAAAAGGCCTGCCCGGCGCGCGCGTTCTGATGAACCAGTTCGGCAGTGAGCGGCGGATGAAGCTCGCGCTCGAAGTCGACTCACTGGACGAGATTGCCGGACGCATCCGCGAATTCATGGAAATTAAATCGCCGGAGGGCCTGCTGGACAAGCTGAAGATGCTGCCCGTGCTGGCCGAAGCAGGAAAGTTTTTCCCCAAGCTGCTGACCGGCAAAGCGGCGGCATCGGCGCCGTGCAAGGAAGTCATCCAGAAAGAAAATTTCAACCTGTTCGACTTTCCTATTCTGAAATGCTGGCCGCTTGATGGCGGAAAATTCATCACGCTGCCTTGCGTCGTCACGCGCGATGTAAAGACAGGCAAGCGCAACATGGGCATGTATCGCATGCAGGTGTATGACGGGCAGACAACCGGCATGCACTGGCAGCGGCAGAAACAGGCAGCCGAGCAACTGCGAGAGCGGCTGCGGCTGGCCAGCGGCGATGCCACCGCGCGCGTCGGCGTGATGGCCGAGACTGCCGGCGGAACTGCAGCGGCGAATGCATCAGTGTTGAGTGCGACATCCACGACGATGGAAAAAATTGCACGCGAGCGGATGGAAGTTGCCGTGGTGATTGGCACCGACCCCGCGACGACCTTCAGCGCGATTGTTCCCGCGCCCCCAGAAGTGGAGGAGTACGTGATTGCCGGATTTCTGCGGCAGTCGCCCGTGGAACTGGTGCAGTGTGAAACGGTGGACCTGCAGGTTCCTGCCAACGCGGAAATTGTTCTGGAAGGCTACGTTGAACTCGGCGAACTGCGTACCGAGGGGCCCTTCGGCGACCACACCGGTTTCTACACACTACCGGACGAGTATCCCGTCTTCCACATCACCTGCATCACGCACCGCAAGGACCCGATTTATTCCGCGACGGTAGTGGGTAAACCGCCGCAGGAAGATGCGTGGATGGGCAAAGCGGTGGAAAGAATTTTTCTTCCACTAATGCGACTGACGCTGCCGGAGATTGTGGATGTGAATCTGCCGCCGGAAGGCGTCTTCCACAACCTGATGATTGTTTCGATTAAGAAAAGTTATCCGGGCCAGGCGCGCAAGGTGATGAACGGCGTGTGGGCGATGGGCCAGGCGATGTTCACGAAAATTATTCTTGTCGTCGACGAAGATTGTGACGTGCAGGACCTGGCCGAGGTGACGCTGCGCGTGGTGAACAATATTGATCCCGAACGCGACACGCAGTTCACGCTGGGCCCGGTGGATTCACTGGACCATGCATCGCGCCTGCCGAACTACGGCAGCAAGATGGGCATTGATGCGACGCGCAAGTGGGCGGCGGAGGGATTCACGCGTCCGTGGCCGGAGATGGTGGCCATTGCACCGGAGACCGAAGCGAAGATTGAAGCTGTGCTGAAGAAGCTCGGCATTCGCTGATTATTTCGGTGGATGAAAAGCGGCGAGCAGCGTTGCGCTGGTGGTCGTCGGGCCCCAGTACTGCTCGATGAATTCGATGACCATTTCTGTGCCGGCGGCGTGCGAGACAAACGGCCGCGATGCGGGGTTGTACATCGCGTCGGTCAGGTCGCGGACAAGAATGCAGCGCATCCCCCACTTGCTCATCTGCCTCATGCCAAAGGTGCGGTTGAGGATGCACATGTTGGCGTGCACACCCATGTAGAGAATCGTGTCGATGTGTCGCGCGCGCAGCACGTTGTAAATTTCGCGGCCATTGTCGCTGATGACGTCACCGGGCGCGATTTTCAACGTGGAGATTTCACTCTTCCAGGCGCGGTGTTCCTTGTCGCCGGGCGTGTCGCAGCCGCCGTCGCGGTCATCAATCGGCAGCGCGCCGTCGGGCAATTTCAGTTCAGTCGGGGTATCCACTGCAGGCGCATTCTGCGCGGCAATGCGTCCGGGTGTGTTGGCGTAAACATCCATCGTGTCTGAAGGCGCGTGGATGATGAGGATTCCGGCGCGGCGCGCGGCCTGCAGCACCGGCTCCATTTTCTCTGCAATGAGCCCGACGCGGTGCGTGGCGCCGTGGCACCAGTGCTGGTCCCACATGTCTGTGATGATGATGGCGGTGTGCTGCGGAATGATGGGCGCAGTGAAGTTCACTTCCTGCCAGGAATTTGGGTCGGCAGGGAAGGCCTGCATGCGGGCGCGCAGCGCGATGGAGATGGCACCGCTGCTGGAGGGTGCAGCGGGCAGGTTGGCGGGCGCGAGCAGGGCAAGCATGGTGAGTGCGGCTGCGGTTTTCATGTGGCAACTGTATAACATCCGCGCCGAAGTGCCCGCAAGAATTTATGAGACGAGCGCCGCGCCGGAGATGTACTCTGGTTGGCACTTGCAGCGGAGGCGAAATGCGGCGACGGGAGTTTTTACGGAATGCGGGCATGGCAGCGGGATTGCCGCTGCTGGAGCGGACGAAGTTATTAGCACAAGGTAACCCGAATGCAGCAGCGGGGCATCACTTGCCGCTGACCGACTCGCATTACAAAATCACGAAGGACTATATCGAGGAAGTGCCGATACCGGAGTACCACTGGGCGTCGGAGAAGGCGTATGAGTCCTTTCGAGATTTGAAATTCGGTATCCGCATCCACTGGGGAATTTATTCTGCGGCGGGATTTGCGCATGAGTCGTGGCCGTTTCTGGATTTGGATTTTGCCGGACGCGCGCGCTACAACGACATCTACAAAACGTGGAACCCGACCGGCTTCGATGCTGATGCTTGGACCAATCTGTTTGTGGAAAGCGGATTGAAAATGTTTGCCTTCACCACCAAGCACCATGAAGGCTTCAGCATGTTTGATTCGAAAACTCGCGTGAAGAGGCGGGTGAAGTGGGACGCGCCCGGCGGGCCGCAGTTGGAAGATTGCGACCTGGCGTATTCGATTATGGAGACGCCGCTGCGCCGCGATGTGTTGCGCGAATTGACGAGTGCGGCGCACAAGCGCGGGCTGCACATCTCGTTGTATTTCTCGCATCCCGATTGGTACGACGCGGATTTTCGCCCCTACGCCAGCAATCCGACGGAGATTCCTGACGCCGGTTTGTATGACACGCAATGGCATCCGCACAAAACTCCGAACCCGAAAATCTGGGTGGCACCGGACCCGACACCAGCGGAAGAGGCGCGGATGATTGCACGGCATCGCGCGCAGTTGACCGAACTGCTGACGAATTACGGCGAGATACACATGCTCTCGCTGGACCAGTGGATGGGGCCGCGTGTGTGGCCGCAGTTGCGGCAGACGCTGCTGGACCTGCGGAAAATTCAGCCGAATGTGATGCTGCGTTCACGCGGTATTGGCAACTACGGCGACTATTACACGCCGGAAGGATTTGTTCCGGGCAGCAAGTCGAACACGGATTTTCCGTGGATGGTGATTTATCCGCTGGCCAGCGGATTCTCTTACGATCCTGTGGCCGAGCACTACAAAGGCTCGCCGTGGATTGTGAAAAATATTGTGGACACGGCAGCTAAGGGCGGCAGCTTCCAGGTGGGCGTTGGACCGGACGGCATGGGACGATTTCATCCGGCGGCGGTTGTGCAGTTGCGCGAGACCGGCAAGTGGCTGAAGGTTTGCGGCGAGGGCATCTACGCAACCCGCGCGCGCGACGGAGAACTGTGGCACGAGGGCGATGCCGTTCGCTACACGCGCAGCAAAGAT
>CAIZGA010000040.1 GCA_903932385.1 uncultured Acidobacteriota bacterium | reverse complement strand
TTGTGCTCGATGGATACGCACTTTGCATCGTTGCGTGCACCTAAAGAGCCATCCGGATTCACCAGAAATTTGGGGACCACAAAAAGTGAAATTCCTTTCACACCGGGAGGTGCATCTGGCAAGCGGGCCAGCACCAGATGAATAATGTTGTCGGTGTAATCGTGTTCGCCATAAGTAATAAAAATCTTGGTGCCACTAATCAGATAGGAATTGCTTCCATCATTGGCAGGAACCGCTCTGGTGCGTACCGCCGCCAGATCCGAACCCGCATTAGGTTCGGTCAGATTCATGGTACCGGTCCATTCACCGGAAATCATCTTCGGCAGATAGCGTGCCTTCAACTCATCGGAGGCATGATGGCTAATCGCCTCTATAGCACCGCTGGTCAGCATGGGACAAAGAGCAAAGGCAGTGCAGGCGGAGTTCCATAGTTCGCCCACGGGAATGCTCAACAAATGGGGCAGTCCCTGTCCTCCGAAATCGGGATCACAGGTCAGGCCAATCCAGCCACCCTCGGCAAATTGTTTGTACGCATTCTTGAAACCGGGAGAAGTTTTGACTTCGTAATTGGCATAGGTTGCACCTTGCTGGTCACAGATTTTATTCAAGGGTGCAATGACTTCTTCCGCCAGACGGCTGGCTTCTTCCAGCACGGCAGAAACCAGATCGATGCCCACCTCTTCACAGCCGGGAAGTGCGACAATCTCATCGAGACCGGCCACCTCTTCCAGCACGAACATCAAATCTTTTACAGGCGCAACATATACAGTCATAACAATCTCCCGAATCTATTTTTTTAGAGTGCAGCCGTCAGTTGAGGCACCAACTCGAACAGGTCGCCCACCAGACCATAATCGGCCACCTGGAAGATCGGCGCGTCAGCATCCTTGTTGATCGCGACGATCACTTTGGATTCCTTCATCCCGGCTAGATGCTGAATCGCCCCGGATATTCCTACCGCAATATAAAGCTGCGGTGCAACAATCTTGCCCGTCTGCCCCACTTGATAGTCGTTCGGGGCGAATCCCGCATCCACCGCTGCGCGGGAAGCACCCATGGCGGCACCCAGCTTGTCCGCCAGCGGGGCCAATACCTTCTGATAGTTTTCGCTACTGCCCAAGCCTCGACCACCGGATACCACAATTTTGGCGGCGCCCAGTTCGGGGCGCTCCGACACGCTCAGCTCGCGCCCCACCAAGGTCGTGCATCCCAGGTCAGCCGGTGATGAGATGGCTTCAATTGCTGCAGAGCCGCCTTCGCCAGCCGCGTCAAATGAGGTGGTGCGTACCGTGATGACTTTGACGGTATCCTTGCTTTCGACGGTAGCAAGGGCGTTGCCTGCATAGATCGGACGCACGAAGGTGTTGGCATCGACTACGGCGCTGATTTCGGATATTTGGGCCACGTCCAGTAAGGCGGCTACTCTCGGCAGGAAGTTCTTGCCGTAAGTGGAGGCCGGCGCCAGAATGTGGCTGTAACCGGCGGCAATGGAGACAACCAGTGCAGCCAAGTTTTCGGCCAATCCATCGGCCAGTTGGGCGGCATCCGCTACTTTCACTTTGTTCACTCCGGAAAGGGAGGCTGCGGCTTGGGCTACAGTTTGGCAGTTGTGGCCGGCGATCAGGATATCGACTGGGCTACCCAGTTTGAGGGCGGCCGTGAGTGTATTGCGGGTACCGGCTTTCAGGGTTGTATTGTCGTGTTCGGCTATTACCAGTATGCTCATGCTTGTTCCTCTCAGATGACCTTGGCTTCGTTTTTCAGCTTTTCCACCAGTTGCGCAACATCGCCCACTCGGATGCCGGCAGAGCGCTTGGGAGGTTCGTTGACGCTACGGGTCGCCAGGCGGGGAGCAATGTCGATCCCTAACGAAGCTGCGGTCAGAATGCTGAGCGGCTTTTTCTTGGCCTTCATGATGTTGGGCAA